>CAYPYT010000095.1:0-5490 GCA_964415105.1 uncultured Planctomycetia bacterium
GAACAAGAAAAACGAAAACCAAGTAATTGCTGATTACGTAGGGACTGCATATTAAGATCGCAGGTATGATGAACTTTCTTATATTCATCAGATCTCCTATAATTAGATCGAACTGCCGAGGAATATAGCATAAAGCGCTGTTTATCAAACTATTCAAAGTTCGCGACAGTCCGGCTATGCTTTACTTTCCAGCGTGCATGGCTTTGTAACCCTATCCAGCAATATGGTTACCTTTTGTTCTTTCTTTTTCAAGTCTTAACTTTTTATGCGAAAAAAAATTATTTTCTAAATTTTTTGCCGAAGAACCGCACCAATTAAACCTCCCTTAGCTTACAAAAATCGCCTATCACCAATTGCAAATTTATTTCTACTTTATCGCCTTCTAACTGCTACATTCAGAAGTTTACATTACCCTTGCGAATTTGTCAAATTTTTTTTGTTTATTCTCTATCTGCGTCCGGATAACGTCTACCATAAAAGAAACGGGCAGACACATAGGTCCGCCCTTTTTCCAATTACATCCCGTATTGCTTCGTAATCCGCTTTTTTGATTCTCGGGATGTATATGTTGATTGCTGTTGATATCGCGCTGAAACCTATGTTTACTGCAACCCTTCCTTCTATCCTTCTCACCACCTAAACCCCGCGCCCACAATAACAGCGGTTTCATCCTTTGATCTGAGAAAACGCAAGAAAGCTTCCGCGTCCCCTTTCAAAATTTTACGCGAAAGCTCAATCTTCCCCACAATTTCTTTACCGCGCTCTTTCCTGAGAGTAAAAGACATTTGGTCTTTAGACGTTAACTTCACGTCCGACCTGAAAACAATAGCATGCACTCTTTTGTTTTCATATTCTATCTCAAAGGTCAACCCTACCCCTTTCTTGATCTTCCAAGTGCCGTATAAAGTGATTGTCCGGGTTTTCAATTCTCCATTACCGGAAACATCTATACCCACTTCATACTTTACATATTCGCCTTTAAATATCCCCGCCTCGGTTTTAAAAGCGAAAACAGAATCAGACCGCATGTCTATCACATACCATAACCGAACCGCGTCCTTTATGTCCCAGTATCCATCGAAAATTAAACGGTGAAGCTGTTTTCGTTTTGTTATAAGCTGAGCTTTTTCATACTCATAAACAATTCGATGTTGTTCGTCTATATTCCATCCCCCGCGGAATGTTAAAATATCATACTTCCCATTTTCTTTCTTTACTCTAAAAGTAAGCCGGTTGCGCTTATCCGCCCGCCATACGCCCGAAAGATTAAGAATATATGTTGAGCAAACATCCTTTTTTGTCTTTGTGGTAACAGAAAAAAGCAAAGAATTTTTTTTTGCGTCCAATATCCTGCCCTGCAAAGTCAGTTTATCACCCAGGGTTTGTCTGGCCCACTTGTTAAGTGTAAACTCTAAATTATGATCATCGGTCAGAGACCAGTTTCCTTGAAGTTTAACCTGATGAGGAACTTGCGCGCCGGACGGCATTGGAGCTTTCACATGATAGGATAACACATTATTTTTATCAGTCTTAAAACGTCCAGTAAGAACGTGCCTGAACCTGCAAATCTCCGTCTCCTCGCCCGTTTCCCGAGCAACAAGCCGATTATGAGGATCCACCTCAAACCCCACTTTTTCAGAACCGGTCTTTTTAGTCTTCCCCATAAGCATCCACATAAGTCAGTGGCGTCTTCCTCACACCACCATCCTCGTAGGTTAGTGGCGGCTCCGCGCGCCACTATCCTACGAGGTTGGTGGTAAACTACCCTCGCCCCCACCAAATCCACCCAAAAAATTTAACACTCCAATAATAACATTTAGCAGACTTAAACTCATCTCTTCTCAAAATATTATAAAATTCCCTGTCAACCTCTTTACGTTTCACCAACTGCTTAATCTGACCACTGAATTGATACAACACATCATGTATCATCGAAGCGTAATAGGTCTTCGGCTTCCCGGTCGCAAAATTCAACACCCCTTCAGGCGTCCCGAAATACATATCCGCGATCTTTATAAGCTTCGGACTGCACCCATCCCAAGCATACCCATTCTCATTCAACCCATTCACCGTTATAGTCCCGTCTTTTTCCAACTTAAACCACTCATTCTCAAATTCACGGCCAACAATAGAAGACTTGTGAACATAACGCTCCTTTATGCAATAGACATACACTCCCATATACCCCATCCTTCCGTCATCCCCAAAAGTCTAAGGATGCAAAGATCACAAAGATCAGTAGGGTCAGGGCTTGACATTTGACAAAATCCGATCTGTCAAATGTCAAGCCCTGACCCTAAAACGCTTCACGAAAGCCAATCAACTGGCTTTCTAATTACTAACGTTGAGGAAAGTTCATCCTCGTACGGCCAGAGCTCTTTCCATCCTACGAGATTGAACTTTCGTGAATGCCAATGGATCAGTAGTGTCAGGGCTTCCTTTTTTATCCCTCTGGCAACTCCGGCAACTTATCCAATGCCTCAACAAATCTGGCACGATCAAATGGCTGCTGATCTTTCAATACATAAAAAATTTCATTGGCAACAGCACACCCCAATAACCGCCTGGCCTCTTTGTCGGAAATGCCGGATGAAATCAACCGATCATACGTCTGCTTAGTTTCAGGCGGATCCAAATTCTTCAACTGCGTCTTAACAATCTCTAACATCTCATGCTTTAAATAGGGATTAGTCTCAAACATTTCACACCACCTCCATAAAAAAATTTACTTGAATAAACAATTACCTTTTACGGAAACAACCATCCCATTTTTTACCTTTCCTCGACTTTTTGTGATAAATCCCAAATTATCTTTAAAAACAGGATCAGTAGGGTCAGTAGGGTCAGGGCTTGACATTTGACAGATTGGATTTTGTCAAATGTCAAGCCCTGACCCTAAAACGCTTCATTCAATAAATACCCCGTACTCCGACCGCCCGCGGAACCTTTAATAAGAATACCCTTCTCAACAAGATCAAGGATATCCCGCAGAGCCGTATCCTGCGAACACTTTGTGATCTTCGCCCATTTGGAAGACGTGAGCTTCCCATCAAACCCGTCAAACAACCTGTTGATCATCATTCGCTGCCGTTCATTAATCGTCTCGACCGGATGAGATTCCCAAAAACGAGCTTTTTTAAACACCCCGGCCAATGTGCTTTCAGTTCTATCAAGCGCCCGGTTCAAACACTCCAAAAACCATACAAGCCACGCCGTTATGTCAATCCCCGCCTTTGTAACATGAGTATTCTTTTGCGTCTTTTCAAGAACATCATAATAAGCATTACGTTCCTGACGGATCTGAACAGACATACTGTAAAAACGTTCTTGACTACCGTCCGCGCGCGCAAGCTGCATATCCGCGACCGCCCGCGCAATGCGCCCATTTCCGTCCTCAAAAGGATGCACCGTCACGAACCATAAATGCGCGATACTCGCTTTGAGCACGGGGTCTACATCCATTGTTTCATTAAACCAACTTAAAAAACTTTTCATTTCACTTTTAAGCCGACCGGCTGCCGGTGCTTCAAAATGCACGCGTTCATGTCCCACAGTACCGGAAACAACCATCATCGGACCATAGCGATCATTGCGCCAAACACCGGTAACAATTTTTTGCATCCCGCTACGCCCGCTCGGAAACAAACTTGCGTGCCAACCAAACAACCGGTCTTCCGTAAGGGGCTTATCAAAATTCTGGGTGGCATCCAGAATCATCTCCACAACACCGTCAACATGACGGTCAGAAGAAACAAGCCCTCCGATGTCCATCCCCATTTTCCGTGCGATAGATGAACGCACCTGCTTCGGGTCAAGAATATCTCCCTCGATCTCACTACTCTTTATAACATCAAGTGTAAGAGTCTGAAGGATAGCCTCCGAACGCAGAGTAAATCCCAATGCCTCCATGCGACCGATCATTCGCCCTTGGCGGTTACGCACGATCCCCAAAATTGAGGCAATCTTTTCATGATTCCATATAAATTGGGGCCAAATATCTTGCTGATGAATGTATTTCATATTATCCGCACCTCTTGCGGAGAATATACCACATATTCTCCGCATACGCAAGCCAATCAAGCCGATTTTCTAATTTCTAACGAGGAAGAAAGTTCATCCTCGTACGGCCAGAGCTCTATCCATCCTACGAGGTTGAACTTTCGTGAATGCTACTAAACCACCAAGCCCCACCCCTCACCTAAAATCCAATAATTTCGAAAAAGAAGCCCAAAAAGATCAGTAGGGTCAGGGCTTGACAGGCTGACCGAGAAGTAAGATTTTCAAAAATCAGGCATTATAAATAAAGAAGTTACAACAACGCTATTGCTCAAAAAGGCTATTCTTGGTCAGCCTGTTGACCTTTGACAAAATCTGATCTGTCAAATGTCAAGCCCTGACCTTAAAACGCTCTTTTTCATCTATTTCGTAAGATCTTCCTCTTTTCCTCTCGGAATAACCGTCAGCTCATTAGGATAATTTCCGGAATATCTCATATTGATGTCAAAAACTTTTTCAATTACTTTTTTTGATCTGCTGATAGCCACAAACATCAATGAATGCCAATAAAACGCAGTAGAATAACAGCCTGATAACCTTTGTCGGATTCTTGCAAAATCTTCTTTAAAAGATATGCGTCGGAAATGCTGAAACACAGATATGATAGAACGCTCTGACACATGGCTTAAAATACGTGTTATATCTGAATAACGAACATGTTTTTCGCTAAATGATTTTTCTGGTTCAAAACCCGTATCTGGATCAAGAAAAATCACCTGATCTTCAATGCCCCGAAAACCATCAAAATAGTTCATTCTAATTTGATTTGTTAGATATGTTTTTGGCTCATAAATGTCAAGCTTGTATCTTGAGCCTGTTTGTGTTGGCAATTCACGAATAAGGTCAATATTTCTTTTCTCTCGTAGTTTTTTACAAAATTCGATGATTTCTTTTCTCGCAGGAAATATCCATGGAGGAGTTTTCCCATCATTGCTTTTATCGTCGAGAGTCATCATAGGTACAATGTTGAAGTTTAAATAACCCAGCTCATCAACGAGATAGTCATGATAATCCCACTTGAAGCTATCTTTTGAATCCCCAAGATATTGTAATTTCATTCTTACCTCCACCAAAGAACCGTCCGCCGTTGCGGGGTAACTTCACATTTCGAAGCCCCACTTAGCTCTTTTATTTTTTAATCAAGGAGTCGCCTGATACCACTAAAGCCTTTGCGATCTTACTTACATTCATTAAACTGATATTTCGTTCACTACGTTCAATACTGCCAATATAAGTTCCGTGCAAACCACTCCTCTTTTCAAGCTCTGACACTAAAACGCTCTTATCTCTGCAGAAAACAAGCTAAAGTTAAATATTAAAACTTGATCCCTTTGATAAGTTATTTAATTCTTCCACCAACAAATGAACCGTTGTAGATGGATTCATATCGGCTGGGGTATCATCCTTATAAGTTCTGAATAGTTTTTTTGCGCG
>CAYPYT010000096.1:0-5397 GCA_964415105.1 uncultured Planctomycetia bacterium
TTTTTTTTATTCTGTGGATTTCGCGGGAGATGTTCGGCAGAGCGCGTAAAAATTACATTTGGGACAGCAGACATTTTCCTGATTATGTTCGCCTCTGTGCCACTTGGTTTCGCAAGTCCAGTAATGCGCGCATTTTTCACAGCAGATCAATGTTTTAAAAGATTTTTTAGGCATGTATCGTTTGCATCTTTCTGTTAAAGGAACACCATGATTATATAATGAAAGATTTTTTATTTCAAGAAAAAGAAATAAAAATGTGAAACAATCAATTATCGTAGGGGCGCACCCATGTGTGCGCCCTTTCAATGAGGGGGAAAGAAAAAAGAAAAGAAAAAAAGCTCGGGCACATGGGGCCGCCCCTACGATAATTGGCAGGGACGGATTGACAAACAATTGGCAATATGTATAATGAGTGGACAGGTATGGTAACCGGGCGAGGTAGAACAAAAACATGAAAAAATTGACGTTTAAAGGGGGTGTGCACCCCGAATATCACAAAGAGATAAGTCTGAGAGAACCGTTTCGGTCAGCGCCGCTTCCGAAAATAGCGGTTATCCCCTTATCGCAACACATAGGCGCTCCGAACAAGGCCATTGTTAACAAAGGGGATTATGTCGAAGAAGGTCAGATTGTCGGGGAAAGTGATAGTTTTGTTTCCGCCCCGGTTCATTCTTCGGTTTCAGGCAAAGTTCTTGATGTAAAAACGGCATTTCATCCGGCGTTAGGTCCGCTTCTTTCGGTTTTTGTCGAGCGGGACGAAAATAAACCTTCCAAAGAATATGCTTTTACCGCGCGGAATATAGAAGAGATATCTTCTCGGGAACTTGTAAGTGAAATTAGAACTGCCGGAATTGTCGGGATGGGCGGAGCGGCATTTCCGACGCATGTGAAGTTAAACGTACCGGACGGAAAAAAAATAAAAACCTTGATAGTTAACGGAGCCGAATGCGAACCGTACTTGACATGCGATCATACTTTGATGCTGAGGAAGACAAAAGAAATTTTCGAAGGACTTAAGATCGTTGATAGGATCCTGCATCCAAAAAAAATATACATAGCGATCGAAGATAATAAAAAACCCGCGTTCTTCGCTTTTCAAAAGATTTTAACCGGGGAAACGGGCGGGATCTCCGCCAGGATCAAAACGGTTTTATTGAAAACAAAATATCCTCAGGGAGGGGAAAAACAGCTTATAAAAGCAATTACCGGAAGAGAGGTCCCTCCTGCGGCTCTTCCTCTTGATATAGGTGTTTTGGTTCAGAACGTCGGGACGCTGTCTGCTGTTTATGATGCCGTCTATCGGGGTAAACCCCTTATTGAACGTATAGTAACATTTTCAGGAGATTGTCTGTCCGCGCCGGGCAATTATCTTGTCAGGGTAGGGACGACGGTAAAAGAAATTCTTGAAAGCGGAGTTGTCTCTCTTGAGAGACCCCCAAAAAAGATTATTGTAGGCGGTCCCATGATGGGTATTGCCGAGATCGGGCTGGATTTTCCGATCTTAAAAAACACATCCGGTATTTTGTTCCTGTCGGAGAAAACGGCGGGAAGCTGTGAAGAAGATGTTTGTATAAGATGCGCTAAATGCGCGGATGTGTGTCCCGTCAATCTTGTGCCGACCGAAATAATGAAAAACGTCAAAAAAGGATATTGGGATAAAGCCGAAGAATTATATGTGACCGATTGTATGGAATGCGGAGCGTGCGCGTATATCTGCCCGGCGAGGATTCCGCTCGTTCAGTATATGAAGGAAGGAAAACTCGCGGTTTTAAAAAAGAAAAACCAATGAATCAAAAAAAATTAACAATAAATATGTCTCCTCACGTTCTTTCGCCCGTTGACACGCGCTATATGATGAAAGCCGTTATTAAAGCGCTGATACCGGCGCTTCTATCCGGGCTTTATTTTTTTAGAATGCAGGCGCTTGGTGTTATAGCCGGGGCCATCGGCGGCTGTCTCCTCACGGAATATGTGATCCAAAAAACGAGACGCGAAAAAATCAGGATAAATGATTATAGCGCTCTTTTAACGGGAATTTTGCTCGCGATGGTGCTTCCTCCTTCGCTTCCCCTTTGGATGGCGTTCTTAGGAGGTGTTTTCGCGATAAGTCTCGGGAAAGAAATATTCGGCGGTTTGGGACATAATATTTTCAATCCGGCTTTACTCGCGCGAGCCTTTTTGATGGCGGCGTTCCCGGTAGCTCTTACAACGTGGATAAAACCGATCTCTCTTGATGCCGTAACAACGGCAACACCTTTAGGTCTGGAAAAATTTGACCACATAATAACGCCCCCGGCGGCGCTTTTTTTTGGTCAAGTGGGAGGATCTTTAGGCGAGACATCGGCATTAGCTTTAATTCTGGGAGGCGTATATCTTTTATACAAAAAAATAGTTGATTACAGGATCCCGGTGGCATACATCGGAACGGTAATTCTTTTGTCGATGATCACGCGCGATGGCGCCCCGGATAAATTCGCGCCGGCGATGTTTCATGTTTTGGCGGGAGGACTTCTTCTCGGCGCGATATTTATGGCGACGGATCCGGTAACGAGTCCGGTCACAGCGAAAGGGCGATGGATTTTCGGCGCGGGATGCGGGGTCATTACTATGATAATCAGATGGTGGGGAGGGCTTCCGGAAGGCGTGATGTATTCGATTCTTTTGATGAACGCGGTTACTCCTCTTATAAATAAAATGGCGCGGCCTAAAAGATTTGGCACAAGAAAAGCTGAAAAATGACAAAATCCTTATTAAAAAACAGTACCGTTAAAATGATCGCGTCTCTCTCGGTTGTCGGAATATTTTGCGGCGCGCTTCTGGTTTTAGTTTACGAGTATTCAACCCCTAAGATACGCGTTAATGTCGAAAATGAAACCGAACGCGCGATAAAAAATATTTTCCCCGAAGCGGTCAAGATAAATAAAACAAAAGAACCCGGATTTTTCAGCGTACAAGACGCGAAAGAGCAAATCTCGGGGTACGCTTTTATCGCGGAAGGAAACGGGTATCAAGGGGTAATTAAACTGATAATCGGCGTAGATCCGAAACTCACGGAAATTAAAGGTATGGAAGTTTTGGATTCCGCGGAAACTCCGGGATTGGGCGCGGAAATCGCCGAGGACAAGTTCAGAAAACAATTTGAAGATCTATCCGCCCGGCGGGAAATAGAATATGTTAAAAATCAAAAGCCGAATAAGCCTTCCGAGATAGAAGCTATAACCGGAGCGACCATTTCCTCCCGCGCGGTTGTTGCCATAGTGAATAATGGAATGAGCGGGATCAGGGAAAAGATAGAAGCGGGAAAACTATGATAAAAGATTTTGTAAAAGGGTTGTGGAAAGAAAATCCGATATTTGTTCAGGTGTTGGGCATGTGTCCGACTCTTGCGGTAACCACCAAAGCGCTTTTCGGACTTTCGATGGGGCTGGCGACCACCTTTGTTGTTATTTCGTCGAGTATTGTGGTATCGGCCGTACGCGAATGGGTGCCTAAACAGGTGAGGATACCTATTTTTACCGTTATCATCGCGACTTTCGTGACAGCGGCGGATTATTTCCTGAAAGCGAATTTTTTCCAGATCAGTAAAGCCCTGGGTCCGTATGTTCCGCTTATAGTTGTAAATTGTGTAATATTGGGCCGCGCGGAAGCTTTCGCTTCCAAGAATAATGTGAGAAGATCGCTTTTAGACGCTTTGGGAATGGGGATCGGATTTACGGCGGCGCTTGTTGTTCTCGGTTCGGTACGGGAGATCCTGGGCGCCGGAACTGTTTTTGGGGTTCAGATAATGTGGAAAGGGTTTACAAACTGGATAGTCATGGTGCTTCCCGCGGGCGCGTTCATCACTTTAGGGCTTCTTGTCGGGGTATTTAACATCTTAGATGATAAAATGAAAACGCGGCGGAAAATTGTTAAAGGTTAAACCATGGAAAAATTGATCCTCATATTTATCGCGGCCAGTATCACGAATAATTTCGTGCTGACATATTTTCTCGGCATATGTCCGTTTATTGGCGTGTCTAATAAAACGGAAAGCGCCGTGGGTTTGGGCCTCGCGACAACTTTTGTAATGACGATGTCCGCGGCGGTTACCTGGCTCATATATCATTACGTGCTTGTGCCGTATAATTTGATATTTCTGCAGTATGTTACTTTCATAATCGTAATAGCGAGTTTAGTGCAGTTCGTGGAAATGTTTATCAGAAAAATGTCTCCGCCGCTTTATAAGGCGCTGGGGATATTCCTGCCGCTCATAACAACGAATTGCGCGATATTGGGACTTACTCTTTTTATGGTTTTAAGAAATTACAAATTTTTGGAGGCCATTATTTTCGGATTGGGAGCGGGAGTCGGTTTTACCTTGGCGCTGGTGATAATGGCGGGAATAAGAGAAGAACTAGAATTTGCCGAAATCCCGAAGCCCTTAAAAGGCGCGGGAATCACGCTGATCATAGCCGGAATGCTGGCATTAGCGTTTATGGGTTTCGGTGGAATAATTAGCGGATGAATCGTAGGGGCACGGCATGCCGTGCCCTTACAATGGAGTGGGCTTTGGTGGTGTGGCAGAGTTTGTTGGTTCTTCAGAGGGGCGGACGCGTGCGCGCGCCCGTAAAGGGTGAAGTTCCCTCACCATTCGAAAAAACATGAATAACTTAATGATTCTTTCAGTTTTATGTATGGCGGGGCTGGCGATTTTTTTCGCGGGGATTCTTGCGTTCGCGGATAAGAAACTGAAGGTGGCGGAAGACCCGAAAATAGAGGAGATCAACAGTCTCTTGCCGGGAGTGAATTGCGGCGCGTGCGGTTTTTTAAGTTGTCATGATTTCGCCGAGCATATTGTTACCGAAGGCGCGGATCCGGGGAAGTGCCGCGTTGTTCAGGAAGAGACGAGAAAAAAACTTTTTGAACTGACGGGAGAAGAAAAGACCGAGAGATATCCGCGTATCGCGCTTATTCATTGCGCCGCGCGAACGGAAAACAAGAAGATGACGGCCGACTATAACGGTGTAAAAACTTGTTCGGGAGCGAATCTTGTTTTCGGGGGCGGATTGGCCTGCAAATACGGATGTATGGCCCTTGGAGATTGCGTGAAAGTTTGTCCTTTCGGCGCTATTCGAATAGAAGAAGGTCTCGCGATAGTTGACCCCGATAAATGCACGGGGTGCGGAAAATGCGTCAGCGCGTGTCCTCGCGGGATCATAACACTCGAAGAAAAGCGCTTCAAAAAACTTTTTTATGTGGCGTGCGCGTCTCGAGACACTATGATGAGAACGAGAGAAGTTTGTTCGGTCGGATGTATAGCCTGCGGTATCTGTGTAAAACTTGACGCGGCGGGATATTTTGAAGTTAAGGATAATCTGTCGAGACCGGATTACGCGAAACAAGATAACCCTGAAAAAA
>CAYPYT010000097.1:0-1133 GCA_964415105.1 uncultured Planctomycetia bacterium
TACTCAAAAAGTTATGTATGATGTCTTTTTATGCATGGGGTCAAATGCCGGCAATAAACTTAAAAACATGGAAGAAGGCGTCCGGTGTTTATCCGCGGACGCGAATATCGAAGTTTTAAAAAAATCCGAATTTTATACGACAAAACCGGTAGACGGACCTCCTCAGGAAGATTATATTAACGGAGTTTTAAAAGTAAGAACATCTTTTCAACCCTCTTTATTTCTTAAAAGATTAAAAACAATTGAAAAAGATATGGGGCGAATACAGCTTCCCCGAAATTATCCCAGGGTTATTGATATTGATATTCTGCTTTTTGATGACGCGGTTATGAATACTGAAACGCTCACGATTCCGCATCCGCGTATGCATGAAAGATATTTTGTTCTAAAAGGGCTTGCCGAAATCGCGCCGGATATTGTGCATCCGATCATAGGCAAAACAGCGGCAGAATTGTTATCGTTCGTAAGACCGGCCCTCGGCGCGAGCCAGTAAAAGGTGAAAACGACCGCCACCAACCTCGTAGGATGGTAGCAAAGAGCGCCACCAACCTACGAGGATGTTGGCGGAGTGAGTAGTCATTCGTAGGGGCGGACCCATGTGTCCGCCCGTGAATGGTATTAGGAAAAGGTTAACAAATGAAAGTTATCAGTTCGGTTTCTGAAATGGCGGAATATTCGCGCGCGGCGGGTCAAAAAGGACAAAAAATAGGGTTTGTTCCGACGATGGGCGCGTTTCATGAAGGGCATCTCAGTCTAATGCGCGCGGCGAAAAAAGAATGTGATACGGTTGTTGTAAGCGTTTTTGTGAATCAGCTTCAGTTTTCCCCGAATGAAGATTTTGATAAATATCCGAGGGACATTGCGAAAGATAAAAAACTTGCTTCTCGCGAGGGAGTTTCAGTTCTTTTCGTGCCGGACGCGCGGGATCTATATTCGGAGAATTTCGCGACTTATGTCGAAGTGACCGGAACCAGCGCGAAAGTTTTGTGCGGAAGCAGGAGACTCGGGCATTTTAAAGGTGTTACGACCGTTGTCGCGAAATTATTCAATATTTGTTGTCCCCGCATGGCTTATTTCGGACAGAAAGACTGGCAGCAAGCCGTAATAGTGAAAAAAATGGTTCGGGATCTGAA
>CAYPYT010000097.1:1233-5377 GCA_964415105.1 uncultured Planctomycetia bacterium
ACGCTGATCGCGGTATCCGTGTTCGCGGGGAAGACAAGACTTATTGATAACAGTATCATCAATACAGCGTCTAAAGTTTAATTTGCTTCGTGAAACATGAAAGGAAAAAGAATGTATAGGAATAAACCGGAATTCGATATTAAGTATAAAGAACATCTCAGAAGAAAAATTTTTGATCTAAAGAAACAAAGGAAAGCGTTAATAATCGCCCATAATTATCAGCGTGATGAAGTTCAGGAAATTGCCGATATTACAGGGGATTCTTATGCTTTAGCGTGTGAAGTGAAAAAAGCTAAAGAGAATATAATTGTTTTTTGCGGAGTGAAATTTATGGCCCAAAGCGCGCATATTTTGAGTCCTGATAAAACTATACTTTTACCCGTTGAAGAGGCGGGATGTCCGCTCGCGGATATGGTTACGGTTGAAAAACTTCGCGAACAAAAAGAAAAATATCCTTCCGCCGCCGTAGTTTGTTATGTGAATTCGCCCGCGATAGTAAAAGCCGAAAGCGATATTTGCTGTACGTCTTCGAACGCGGTGAAAATCGTAAAATTTTTAAATGAAAAACAGATAATATTCATCCCTGACAAAAATCTCGGACGTTACGTTGCCGAACGCGTACCGGAAAAAGAAATTATTTTGTGGGACGGGTATTGTACGGTGCATATGAGACTGACAAAAGAAGAAGTTTTGAAAACAAAAGAGTTGTATCCCGAAGCGGAGTTTGTCGCGCATCCGGAATGCCGGGAAGAAGTATTGAGCCAGGCTGATTATATCGGCAGTACCTCGGGCATGTTAAAATATGTTTTGGAGTCTGAAAAAAAACAGTTTATCGTAGGAACGGAAGTGGGTATTATCTATAGACTGCAAAGAGAAAATCCGGACAAGCAATTCTATGTGCCCACGGAACAGTTTATATGCGCGAATATGAAACTTACGACTTTAGGATGGCTGGCGAGATCTCTTGAAAAGATGGTGTGTAAAATTGAAGTTCCCGAAGATATTGCTTGCCGCGCGCGAGGAACATTGGAACGAATGCTTGAAGCCAGCAAGTAGGGGCGGACCGGTGTGTCCGTTCGTTAACTCAGACCTTTGTCGTCCTCCGGCTTTGGGGATCTCGCGGGTCGGAAATGTGTAGAGTTTCTGTTTGTTGGTTTTTGATAATTTTATATTATGGATTCCCGCCTTCGCGGGAATGACAACAAGGGGCGCGGAATGACACCCGTCTTTTTGTCATCCTCGCGGATGCGGGGATCTGCGATACAATAATAGGACATGAAAAATTATGAATAAGAAAACGGTTGGGATCCTTGGGTGCGGAGTTATAGGCCGAGTTCTCGCGAAAGAAACAGAAAAAAGATTGTCGTCATATGTTAGCGGGTTAGTTTTATTTGACGCGGAAAAAAACGAAAGCGCGCGTGTTTCCGGAATGTTGGAGCGCGGCAATGTCGCGGTTAGCCTCGAAGATTTGGTTACACGGTCAGATCTGGTTATAGAGGCGGCTTCCGGAAAGGTGGTAGCGGAGTTATTAAAACTGGTGCTTTCTCGGAAAAAAGATGCCATGATAATGAGTATTGGGGGTCTTTTAGGTAATGAAAATCTTATTGCCGAATTCAGAAAAGCCGGTTTAGCTCTTATTTTGCCCTCGGGCGCGATCGCGGGAATAGACGGATTAAAATCGTTTAAATGCGCGGATATTCAAACAGTAACCCTTACTACGCGCAAATCTCCGAAATCCATCGCGGGCGCGGCTTATCTTTCGCGAAATGGTATTGATGTTAACTTGATAAAGGAGGAAACTCTTGTTTTTAAGGGAAGCGCGAAAGAGGCTGTAGCCGCCTTTCCGAAAAATATCAATGTTTCCGCGCTTCTTTCGATCGCGGGAATAGGTGCTGAAAAAACAATGGTAAAAATAATAGTGTCGCCGGAATACACTAATAATACGCATGAAATCGAGATAACGGGTTCTCCCGGCAAGCTGACCGTTCGCGCGGAAAATGTACCGTCGCCGGATAATCCTAAAACAAGTTATCTCGCCGCTTTATCCGCCGTCCGATCGTTGGAGGAATATTTTGATACGGTTCGTATCGGAACGTAAATGTGATCGTAGGTTACAAGGAACAGGGAACAGGTTACAAGATACCCGCCGGAGGCGGGTCCACCTCCGGCGGAAACCCTGTACCCTGTACCCTGTAACCTGTAACCTGTAACTTGTAACTTGTACCCTGTACCCTGTACCCTGTAACCTGTAACCTGTAACCTGTAACCTGTAACCTGTAACCTGTAACTTGTACCTTTTTCCCTCGTGCTTCTTGACATGTATAATTCTTTGTGTTACTTTATTGCTGATTCAGCAAAACATTGTTCATAAAGTACACTCAAAACGAAAATCCATATTATGACTTCACAACTTATTTGTTCTGTGATTGGGGGATTAGGACTTTTCTTTTTCGGCATGCAGATCATGTCCGAGGGATTAAAGAATATTGCCGGTGAGCGGCTTAAGTCTATTCTTTCAATGGTAACAAAGGTTCCCTTGATCGGCATTCTTGTCGGCGCGGCGGTAACCTGTCTTATCCAATCTTCAAGCGCGACGACAGTAATGGTTGTTGGTTTTGTGAACGCCGGGCTTCTTGTCCTGAGACAGGCGATAAGCGTAATTATCGGTGCCAATATCGGAACCACTTTTACGGCGTGGCTTGTTTCTTCAATGTCTGTTTTTAATGTGACACAGTACGCATTGCCGGTTGTCGGTATCGGGTTTGGACTGCATGCTTTAGGGCGAACCAAACGGACGCGGTTTTGGGGCCAGGTACTCATGGGGTTCGGACTTCTTTTTATGGGTTTGGGCTATTTAAAAGACGCGTTCGTACCGTTTCAGGAAAGCCAGCATGTTAAGGATATGTTCGCGAGGTTTGGGGAAAATCCCATTTTAGGGGTTTTGGTCGGAATGCTCATAACCATGCTGCTTCAAAGTTCAAGCGCGACTATCGCTATTGTTCAGATTATGGCGTTTAATGGAATTATTAGTTTTCCCGCCGCTGTGACACTCATGCTGGGGGGAGACATCGGAACGACGATAACGGCACAACTTGCGGCTGTAAATACAAATTTGGAAGCCAAACGCGCGGCTATGTCTCATACACTATTTAACGTAGTTGGTGTCTCGTTTATTATGATTTTCGTTTATCCGGGATGGTATACCCAGTTTGTCGATTTTATTGTTCCCGGGAAAATGACCACAAAAAACATCATGTTCTATATCGCGATCGCGAACAGTCTTTTTAAAGTGATTAACGCCGCGATCTTTTTACCGTTCATTGGTCTTCTCGAAAGAGCGTGTATATTTCTTGTCCCGAAAAAGAAAGGTATGATCGATATGGGACCGCAATATCTGGAAAAACATCTTTTAAATACCCCGCCTATCGCGATGGAACAAGCCCGAATGGAAACCGTGCGGATGATGGGATTGGCTTGTGATTCGGTGTCGAGTGCTGTTGAAAGTTTTCAGCACGATGATATGAACGCGTTAACTCCGGTATCAAAACTTGAGCAGGCTGTTGATAATTTGCAGTCGGCGATCACGCAATATCTTGTTGAACTTTCACAGAGAGAGCTTAGCGAGGAAGATTCGGAGGAACTGCCGGTACTTATTCATAGCGTGAACGATATCGAAAGGATCGGCGATCATGCTGAAAACATTGGAGAACTCGCGGAGCGAAAAATAGAAAATAAACTTTCTATTTCTCCTGAGGCCTTTAATGAATTGGGCTTAATGTGGAATGAAGTGAACAGCATGATGATTGAAACCAAAGATGCTTTAAAAAATAATGACTCTCGGATGGCCGAACGCGCGTTGATACGTGAACAGCGTATTAACCGGTTTCAAGTGGATCTTAAAAAAGCGCATGTAAACAGACTTAGTCAGAAACTTTGCAACATTCAGTCCGGCGTAATTTTTATGGATTTTGTGGATAATTTGGAAAAAATAGGAGATCATCTTACCAATGTCGCCGAAGGCGTGATCAGTAAAATGCGCTGGAGGGGGCATTCAAGCGCAAAAGAGTCATTATCTTCGCGTTGATTGGAAAAAGGGCACATGCAATGTGCCCCTACGAAATTTCCGAAGCACATTCCCATAGGG
>CAYPYT010000098.1:0-5290 GCA_964415105.1 uncultured Planctomycetia bacterium
GGGATCTCTTCTCCTTTTGGGTAATTATTTTTTGTAATTGGTATAACCTACGAGGATGGAGGTTACGATAAAGTGTAGGGGCGGGCCTGCGCGCGCGCCCGTGAATGGCAAGTTCATCCTCGTAGGTTGGTAGTAGGGGCACATTGCATGTGCCCGCATTAGGGGTGATCTTTGCGCTTTTTTAAATAAAAAAAAGGAGAAGGTATAGGACGAAAATTTATTTTTCAGGTACGGTGAATTGAAATTTATTGATAAAAAAAATAAAAAAAATCAGTTTAAAATTTTTAACTTTGTAATCTATGTGATATACTCTTGTCAAACGTATTTGAATATTAGGGTCAAAAAAATAAGATTAACGGAAATATTGATATTTTGAACATAACTTGAAAGAGGTGAAGTTATGGAAGAACACAATGAAAAAAGAAAGTTCCAGAGAGTAACGACGCATATTCCCGTAAAGTACCGTAGATTAGAAGATTCTAAAGAAACGGTACGAGCCAGTATGATCACTAAGAATATCTCCGAAGGAGGGGTTCAATTTTGCGCGCCGGAATTTATTTCCAGAGCCTGCAGACTTGTTGTGGAGATGGATATGCCGATGCTGACTAAACCTATCAGGGCGATTGCCAAGGTTGCATGGATCAGTAAGGGGGCATCGGAGGGTAATTACGAAATCGGTAATCAATTTTTAGAAATAACGAAGCAGGATAAGGCTCTTGTTTCGGAATATGTTAAGGGACTTACTTTATATAACGATCCAAAAGAGTGAGCCCTGCTTTAACCCCTGTCAGTATTTTTTTTGATGCAACACATTGTAATAAAAGGTGTTACGGTTTATTCCGTTTCTTCATTCTCTCCCTGAATATTAGTCCAAAAAATGAACACGGTAGACGGCACTGCGAGTTTGGGGTGGTTAAAATCTCCATAGTCTCGCCTTTTTCCGAATCGGGGACTTAGGTTTTGCCATTTTTGAAGGGTAAGCAAGATGTAGGGATAGCCGCCCGTTCGTTATTTGAATCAACCGGCTATCAGATTAACCGCTTTTAGAATTGACAACAAACTGACAAGTGGGATAGAATGCTTAAGCTGTGAAGATAAAGAGTTATTGCGCTATATTACCTTGTGGAAAATAAATCGGCTATGAAAAGAAAAAAAATCATTAAAATTGTTATCAACTTTACTGCGGTTTGTGTTTATGTGTCCTCAGCGATGACCGGTTATGCTTTCTGGGTGTTGACTCCTGATACTAAAACGGCAATTAATCCTAAATTTATCGTAAAAGATTCCCCTAAGGAACAGTTTAACTGGGCCATGCGTTTTTTTAAACAAAATGATTTTTCCCGCGCGGCGGATGAATTTACGAGGCTTACCCAATATTATCCGGAATCGGATCTGGCGCCGGAGGCTCAATATTACGCGGGACGGTCATATGAAGAGTTGGGGAAGTATTATTTCGCTTTCGAAAGTTATCAGAAAACCCTGGAAAATTATCCTTACACGAAAAGACTCAACGAAATTATTAAGAGGGAGTATAGCATAGCGAATAGTTTTCAGGCAAAAGAAGTTCCGCGTCTTATGGACTTAGAATTGTCGGAATCTTTGGAAAGAGCTGTCAAAATTTATGGAAAAATAGTTGAAAATAGTCCTTTTGGGGAGTATGCCGATAAATCTTTATTTAAGATGGCCGAGTGTGATAGAAGAATGTTTAATTATAAAGAAGCTATGGAGTCTTACAAGAAGATCATAAGTGATTACCCTGAAAGCCGTCTCGTGCCTGAAGCTAAATATCAGTTCGCGTATACAAGATATGAAGCGTCGCTTGATCCTGAATATGACCAGGGAGAAACTATTGACGCGCTTGAAGAATTTGAGCAAATTACCAAAACTACCGCTGTTCCATCAATCGCTAAAGAAGCTAAAAAAGTTTTAGACGAGCTTTCTGAACGGAAAGCGAGAAGCGACCTGCAAATCGCGGAATTTTATGAAAAACAGAAAAAATATAAGAGCGCGATCATGTATTATGAAGGGATCGCGGCAAATTTTTCCGGCACTCAGAGCGCGAGTCTCGCGGAGGATAAAATTAAACAATTAAAGCAAAAGGTCGAGAAATGATAAAAAAACATTTTTTATGTTTAATGGCGGGGATATTTGTCGTGCTTAGCGGATGCGGGTATACAACAAATTCTCTTCTTCCTTCAGAACTTGATTCAATTCATATCAACAATTTTAAAAATGAAATAAATACCACAAAAGAAATTTCAGATAAAAGATCGAATTATACTTATCGTCCGGGTTTGGAAAATGATATTACTCAACAAGTCATTAACAAATTTATTTTTAACAACAATTTGGATATCAAAAGCGAAAGCAAGGCTTCTATGCTGTTAGAGGGAGCTTTGGTGGATTTTAAACTCATACCGTTAAGTTATAACAGGGATGAAAATGTGGAAGAATTCAGGATCGAAATTTTTGTTAATATGACACTTCACAATAGACGTACCGGTAAGATCATGTGGAGCGAAAAAGGGTTTATGGGGGAATATACTTACGCGTTGACCGGACCAAACTCCATGACAGAAAATGCCGCGGTCCCGCGGGCGGTTGACGATCTCGCGAACAGAATTATCGAACGCGTTGTTGAAGCATGGTAAAACTTTAAGTGAAAAAAATGAATTACTTAGTTACCGGTGATGATACCTATATTCGAGAAAAAGAGTCACTGAAAATCAAAGAAAAATATCTAAGTCCCGTCGAGGCCGAACTTAATTACGCGGCTTGTTCCCCTTCAGATGTTAATCGTGCGTTAGATTTCGTGAGAACCATGCCGTTTTCCTCACTCAAAAGAGTTGTATTGATACAAGACGCGCATCAGCTTTCCGCGGCGGACGCGGATAAGGTAGAGACGTATCTTAAAAACCCTTCTGATACCGGGGTTCTATTGCTTTCCGCGGAGAGTTCATTTAACGAAAAAAAACATTACAAAAAAATATGCGCTCTGGTTGAAGTTGTAAAAGCCGATAAACCAACGACATTTATTATGAAAAGGTGGATTCGCGGTTTTTTTGAAAAGGAAAAAATTGAAATATCTCAGGAAGCCATAGACCTTATTGTTGAGTTGAAGGGGCCGGACACAGTCGGAGTCAAAGGGGAACTTGAAAAATTGGTTTCCTTCTCCGATGGTAATAAAATAGAAGCTTGTCATGTTGAACGTCTTATCTCGCGTACGGCGCGTGAGGTGATTTTTAAATTGGTTGATGCCGTAAACGAACGCGATGCCGAATGGGTATTCCGTATATTAGGTGATTTGTACGCGGAGAAGAAACAACCGGTTGAAGTTATTGGATATCTTGGATGGTATACCAAAATAATGCAGAAGATCTTACTTTTATCAGGCAGAGGCATGCCCTTAAGCAGGATTGCCGCGGAATTGGGATATTCAACAGGGTATGTCAGCAGACTCTCCCAGCGAGCGAAAAAATATTCATCGGACAAAATTGCCGAGTGGATATCTTTTCTTTTTGAGACTGATAAAGAAATAAAAACCGGCCGGAAAAAGCCGGAAATAGCTGTTGAGATGATGCTGGTGTCTTTGCTGAGGGCGTAAAAAAGCGTCCTCAGCCGCCTTATCCGCTTTAATCATATTCCCGAGAACAAAATCTAACCGCGGGTTCCGCGTTTCAGTAACGTGAGGTCCGCGGTTTTTCGTTGCTTTACCCCTGTTATGCTATATAATATAAAATATGGAATCTAAAAGAAGGCGTCCCATAGGTATATTCGATTCAGGTCTTGGGGGGCTTACCGTTGTAAAGAGTATCCGTAAACATTTGCCATGGGAAGATATAATTTATTTTGGTGATACGGCCAGGGTGCCTTACGGTAATAAATCTCGAAGCACGATAGTGCGTTTCGCGCGCGAAATTATGACGTTTTTGATGAAGCAAAAGGCGAAAGCGGTGATAGTTGCTTGTAATACCGCTTCCAGTTTAAGTTTAAATGTATTAAAAAAGGCGTATCCTGTTCCCATTATTGGAGTTATAGTTCCCGGAGTTAAAGAAGCCTTGAGGGTTTCGGATAATCGGAGGATAGCTGTTATCGGGACGAAGTCTACTATCGCCAGTTTGTCCTATCAAAATGAAATTTTAAAGAGGGATAAAACCGTAAGTGTTTTTTCGAAAAGCTGTCCTCTTTTTGTTTCGCTGGTTGAAAACAGATTAATAAACGATAAGATCACTTATCTATCGGCGGAGATGTATTTAAAAGAATTGAAAAACAAAAATATAGATACTTTAATTTTAGGATGTACTCATTATCCTATTCTTAAACGTGTAATCAGAAAAGTAATGGGCGGAATTAATCTTATTGATTCTTCTTCGGTTGTCGCCAAAGAAGCAAGGGTTCTGCTTCAAAAAAATAAAATAGAACGCTCCGAGGTAAAAAGAATAGGTAAGATTTCGTGTTTTGTCAGTGACGATGTGGAAGATTTCCGGCACGCGGCGGGAATATTTCTTAAGGAAAAAATCAGTGTACGGAAAACCGTTTTATAATTATGCGTAAAATAGAAGTTATAGAAATAGAAAAAAAAGTAAAAGTCTTATGCGTTAAGGCGAATATTGTTTTACGTTCCGATGTCGCCCGCGCCATTCAAAAAGCCTGTCGAAATAAAAAAGAACCCCCTCTTGTTCGAAAAATGCTCAAAATACTTATGGAAAACGCTAAAATCGCAAAAGAGGAGAGTTTGCCTATATGTCAGGATACCGGTATCGCGGAGGTATTTATCGAAATCGGAGAGCAAGTTGTAATTACCGGCGGAAATCTTATGGAGGCGGTCAATAGGGGAATAAAAAAAGCGTACGAGGAAAGTTATTTCCGCGCGTCCGTAGTTAGTGACCCGGTTCTGCGCGAGAACACAAAAACGAATACTCCGGGTATTGTGCACGTGGATATTACGAGGGGAAGTAAAATAAAGATCACGGTAATGCCTAAAGGTTTCGGGAGTGAAAATAAGAGTAAGCTTTTTATGCTGAATCCTACCGCGGGAATAGGAGAGATTGAACGAGTATCTGTCGAAACCGTTCGATCCGCGGGTCCTGACGCGTGTCCTCCGTATATTTTGGGTATTGGATTGGGCGGAACGGCTGAATTTGCCGCGCTCTTGGCTAAAAAGGCGCTTCTTAGATCTATAAGCACGGCAAATAAAAAACCTCATATCTCGGAACTTGAAAAGAACATAATGAAAAAGGCGAACGCGTTAAAAATAGGAGTGATGGGGCTTGGCGGGCTGACTACAGTG
>CAYPYT010000099.1:0-5286 GCA_964415105.1 uncultured Planctomycetia bacterium
CCGCTTTTTTGGAAAGCCATATGGAATACGATTCTGTATGTCATTGGAGTAGTGCCAATCGGGATATGTTTTTCGCTTATCTTGGCGGTCGCGATCGATCAGAAGATAAAGTTTAAAAATTTCTTTAAATCCATATTTTTTCTGCCTACGGTGACGGCGATTGTAGCTGTGTCCGTGATTTGGAAGTGGCTGTACGCGGGAGAGAAATACGGGCTCTTGAACTATTGGATCATGAAACTCGGGGGACATCCTATTGATTGGTTGGCAAGCCCGACATGGACTCTTCTTTCGATCATGATAATGTCCATATGGGCCGGTGTGGGATATAACATGATATTGTTTTTGGCCGGGCTTCAAACGATTCCGCAAGCTATGTATGAAGCGGCTGAAATAGACGGAGCGGGATTTTGGAAGAAATTTTTTCACATAACACTTCCGCTTTTAAAACCTACCATTGTTTTTGTTACGATGATGAGTTTTGTTTTTAGCTTTCAGGTGTTTGAACAGGTGTATATTATGACCGGAGGGCAGGGAGGTATCGGCGGAGTTTTGAATAGCGCTTTAACGATAGTCGCCTATCTCTACGACAAAGGTTTCCAAAAATTTCAAATGGGATACGCGTCAGCGCTTGCGTATATCATATTTTTGTGCATTTTCGTGCTGACGTTGGTAAATAAACGTCTCATGAAGACGGATGTGGAATATTGATGAAAGGCGCGTGCAAGTTCAACCTCGTAGGATAGTGGTGTGAGGAACCACCACTATCCTACGATGTTGAACTTCAGTTTTCCATGTACCAAAAAGGAGCTACATGACCGGACGAGAGATTGGCATACGGAAAGATACTTTGGGCGTAAAGACGTGTATCTACGCGTTTCTTATTGCCGGAGCCATTACAATGGCACTTCCATATGTATGGATGTTTGTCACTTCAATTAAACCTTTGGAGGAAATCCAATCATATCCGCCGAGTTTTGTTGTTAAAAATCCCACTTTAGAGCCTTACCGAGATCTTTTTCATATGGTGCCGATGATGCGGTATTTGTTTAACAGTCTTTTTGTGGCGGGGTCTATCACTCTTTTTAATGTTTTCGCGACATCGCTTGCCGGGTACGCTTTTGCCAAACATAAGTTTTGGGGCAGGGATAAACTTTTTCTTATATTTCTCGGATCGCTTATGATCCCGTGGCAAGTTAATATAATTCCGGGTTTTGTTATTGTCAAAAAACTGGGGTGGCTTAACACTTACAGGGGACTCATAATACCGTCTATGGCGTGGTGCGCGTTCGGGATCTTTCTTAATCGCCAGTATATTTACAGTATTCCCGATGATCTTATTGATGCCGCGCGAATAGACGGATGCAGTGAGTTTATGATATACCGCAAAGTTATACTGCCGCTCATAAAACCCGTTGTCGCGACGCTCGCGATATTTACGTTTCTTCAGCAGTGGAATAATTTTGTGTGGCCTTTGGTTATAATACATACGAGTGATATGCGGACTATTCCGCTGGCTCTGGCCGTTCTTACCGGCCAGTTCGGCGCGAATTTTGCCATGGTTATGGCGGGCGCGGTAGTCGCGACATTGCCTATGCTTATTGTGTATCTTCTGTTCCAGAAGTACATTATTAAGGGGATAGCGATGACGGGCCTAAAAGGCTGATCTTTTACAAAACGTGAATGACAATAGGCACGCGTCTTAGCACAAAAAAGAAAGGCGAGGGGGGAAAGTGAAAAAAGTATATGCCATATTCGTTTTGACGATAGTCTTTGGAATAATGACATTATCCGGTGTTTCCTGCGGGAAAAAAGAAGCTGTTTCTCCGAAAGAGGTTCGTTTAAACAAGAGTGCGCCGAGCGCGGAAGCGATCTTAAGCGAAGACGAGAAAAAAATAGAAAGTGAGGGGCTGATCTATATTCCTGTTGTCAGCGCCGAAGTTTCAAGTTTTGATATGACGCCTGACTGGGCGCCGGAACCTGATCCGATGGCGGCCGTTGACAGCAGTGAGACAACACGCTGGAGCAGTGATTATAACGCCGGCGAACAGTGGATCTCTTTTGATCTGGGTAAAGAAAGTGTTGTTTCGAATATGATCATCCGGTGGGAAAGAGCTTACGCGACATCTTATGATATTTCGGTTTCAGATGATGGAAAAAAGTGGCAGACGATACATGAAGAAAAAAGTTCTCAGGGAGGAGTTGTTGAAACTTATTTTACTCCGGTCAAATGCCGCTATGTAAAGATTACCGGTATCGAACGGGTCAATAAGGCATGGGGGATCTCTATCTGGGAAGTTGAAATATACGGTCCGAAACTCGAAAATCCGCATGGCAAAATTATGAAAAACTTATATCTCAATAAGGGAGATGAAAAAGCGGAAACGGAAACCGCGAGGAAACTTATTGAACAAGCTAAAGGTTCATTGGTTCCGATCACCCCTGAAAATTTTCAGAAGGGGATCGTTTATACTTCGTGGATGGCGGAGGAACTGGCTCTTCCAATATCAGACATTACGCTTGCCAGGGTGAAGACTTTAGGTTATGATACGGTGGCTATTATGGTTCCGGCATATCAGGACACGCTGGACTCCACTTTGGTATTTACCAACGATAACCCGAACGGTGATACTCCGACAAAAGAAGCATTGACACACGCGATACAAACATGCCACGAATTGGGACTCAGGGTGATGATCAAACCTCACGTTGATCCCAGAACCGATGAGGCCAGGATAAACATACGTCCTTCCGAAGCGTGGTTTGACAGTTACGAAGCGATGATCATAAAATATGCCGTACTCGCGGAAGAAAATAAAGTTGAGATTTTTTCTGTCGGGACGGAACTGGAAGCGACTACGTTTGAGACGTGGACCCCGAGATGGAACAAAGTTATAGACAAAGTGAAAGAAAATTATTCCGGGATTCTGACCTATTCGGCAAACTGGACGGAATATCAGGAAGTGCCGTTTTGGGATAAGATGGATTTTATCGGTATTGATGCTTATTTCCCGTTAACCGGAACGAATAACCCTTCTTCGGAAGAACTAAAGGCCGCGTGGACGAGAGAAGCGGATAAGATCGAAGCATGGCTTAACGAAAAAAAATTAACCGGAAAAGGTGTGATTTTTACCGAAGTGGGGTATCCTTCAGCTGATGGAGCGAGCCGTCAGCCCTGGGTCGCGATAACAGACATTACGGACGAAGATGAGCAGGCAAATTGTCTCGCGGCGATGTTTGAAACTCTGACGCTCAGACCGTGGTTCAAAGGATACTATATTTGGCAGTATTTTCCGCAGGATAGATGGAGTCCGCTTGGGTTTACCGTTAAAGGTAAAAAGGCCGAAGAAGTTATTGTGGAATGGATGAAACGCGTTTAATGAAAAATGACAACAAAAGGATATTCCGCTATACGCTGAATATCTAAAGAACAACAAGGAGGAAGTGATGAAGAAAGTATTACTGGTAGCCGCGATAGTAAGCCTGTTATTTGCCGGCGCGGCCGGAGCCGCTAATGAAACAGCCGAAACAACTGTTCTTTTTGACTTTGAAAATGGTCTGCAGGGATGGGATATTCCGGATTGGGCGTATGAAAAACCGGACCATGTGCAGGAGAGCATAGCGGTTTCTGACAAATTTTCATCGGAAGGAACTAACAGCTTGCAGATGGATGTCAGTTTTCCCGGAGGAAAATGGACGGGCGGGATCGTTGAGATCATGCAGTTTTTTGACTGGTCCGATTATGGCAAAATAGCTTGTGATGTTTATTTGCCGCTTGATGGACCTGAAGGGTTAAAAGCGCAAATGATATTGACGGTTGGTGACAAGTGGAAATGGGTTGAAATGAGCAGAAGCTATGAACTCATACCCGGTGAATGGGTGAGTCTTGTAGGGGATTTAAAACCCGGCAGTATTGATTGGAGAAGGGTACAGGTTGATGACAGTTTTCGCCAGGACATAAGAAAGATCGATATACGGGTGTTTTCAAACAATAAACCCGCGTACACAGGACCGATATACATCGATAATGTAAGAATTGAGAAATAAGGCGTAGGGGCACGGCATGCCGTGCCCTCTGCCCCGAAAGGGTTGACTCGTAAACAACGGGATCAGTCGATTAACAGGAATGTTAGCAAGAGTTTTATTGTCAAGAGTTTAAGGATTAACAACTCAGGCAATAATCGGCCGATCAAAGCGCGATCAGCAGTGTTTCAACCAGAAAGGACGAAGATGGAATTGAAATTGCGGGATTTTAAGGTGCATATTTTATCTTTGAGCATTGTGGTTTTTGGTATTTTAGCGTTTTGTTTGATTTTATGTTTTTGCGGCGTAAAAAGTAAACTGACCGCGTTTAAATGTTGTGCCGGCGGTAAAAACATAAAAACGATGACGACGCCGGATATCAGTAAAAATGTAATGGCGGTCGAGAACGCTGTGCCTTCTTCCGCTCCCATAACGGAAGAAAGGGTTTACTACGATTTTGAAAGTGACCTGAACGGTTGGGAAATACCTATGTGGGCTCGCGGAAAAAGTGATTATGTCGCGACGAAAGTTGCCGGTTCCAAGAATATCTTTTCTCATGGCGGGAAAAGTATGGAAGTTATGGTTTCTTTCCCGGGAGGGATCTGGTCGGCGGCATTGGTGGAAATACAGCAATATCTTGATTTAACCCCTTACAGGGTCGTTAGCGCTGATATTTATCTTCCGCCGGACGCTTCTATGGGGCTTAAAGCGAAAATGATCTTAACCATAGGGGACAACTGGAAATTTGTTGAAATGAGCCGCAGTATACCTCTTATTCCCGGAGAATGGGTGACATTGACCGCGAATATTGAACCCGGGAGTTATGATTGGAAGCGGATCGTTCCGGACGCGAAATTTTCAGAAGATGTAAGAAAAATCGCGATAAGGATAGAATCCAATTTGAAACCTAAATACACAGGCTCCATATATATAGACAACATTCGATGCGGGAAATAAAGAGGTTCAGGTTATAGGTTTCAGGCTTCAGGTTTCAGGTTTCAGGTTTCCCGCCGGAGGCGGGTCCGTCTTTGGCGGAAAGCTTGTGGCTTGCAACTTGCAACTTGAAACTTGTAACTTGTTTTTTTATCGACGAAAGGGAGCGTTATGAAGGATAAACATGATAAAGCGAAAAAAAATACCGGCGGGAAAAAAGAAAAATTTCTTAAAAATCCCGCGTTTAAACAACTTATGCCGGGGCTTATTTCTTTAACAATAGTCGCCGCGCTTTTCTTCGGTATAAAGATTTTCAGCAAATGCGGCCGGGAC
>CAYPYT010000100.1:0-5252 GCA_964415105.1 uncultured Planctomycetia bacterium
ATACTAGACTTTCACGACATTGTCAATATAAATCAGCAAAAATAGGACTTTCAGCTTATACCGTAAAAAAAAACCGCGTGCCTCAAACAAATGAGGCGGAGTAATATACCGCGGGAACCTCTCGCGAATAAGCAAGATTTACATAAAGACAAAAAACCAGTATAATATGGGTCTACTTGATCTTTATTTTTTTTCACCCGCGCGTCCCCGTAGCTCAGATGGATAGAGTACCGGCCTCCGAAGCCGGTTGCGGGAGTTCGAGTCTCCCCGGGGACGCCAAACTTTCCGGCAAAAAAAAACAACCTCGTAGGTTTCAACCTCGTAGGTTGAAACCTACGAGGTTGTTTTGGGTTGTTTTGGGTTTTGACACAGCCCAGAACAAATCGCGGCGGGAAAAGATCTTTTATTAAAACTTACTTCCCGCTTTTAAACGGCACATCGCCGGTGTTTCCCACCAAACCACGGACATCAACACTCTCGACAAATCCTTCTAAAATCTCTCGAAACTTTTGCATTTCTTCTTTTGAATATGGTTTTATCTTTTGAAATTCTTTATTATACGTAATCGTATTTTGAAACTGATGCAGACAATACCGTTTCGCGTTTCTTACCTTCTCGCCTATCACCTTAAAATCTTCTTCGTTCACGATACCCGGAACACAGGTTGTACGAAATTCATAAGGTGTTGTTGAAAGCAGGATAAGACTGATACTTTCAATTACTTTTTCGGCAATACCCGGCACATTGGACACATCGGAATATTTAGAAAAAGAAGTTTTTATATCCATCGCGACATAATCAAGAACAGTGTCTCTGATCAACTGTTCAAGCATACGCGGATCAGAGCCGTTAGTATCAAGCTTAACCTTAAACCCCGCGTTTTTTATTTTCTTCAAGAATACGGGAAGGTCACTATGAATCGTCGGCTCACCGCCGGTGACAACAACCCCTTCTATCATCTTTTTTCGACCGGATATATGATCAAAAAAGTCTTTTTCTGAAAACTCAAACTTTTCGGCATATGGTATAAGATCCGGATTTTGACAATAAGCGCATTTAAAATTGCATCCCTGAAGAAATACTACAGAAGATAAATGCCCGGGATAATCAACCAACGACAGTTTCTGCGACCCTGCTATTATCATTTTCTTTTTTTTCCTCTTTATCTAAAATCTTGAATTTTTTTCTGTCTTTAAATTCTTCGACTTTACCTCGATTCCAAGACTGAACGGGTCTAAAAAAACCCGTTACTCTCGCGAAAACTTCCACTTCACATTTTTTTTCTTGCGGCGTGCTCATGATAGAACCTCCTCTTTCTTGGAATCCTGTGTCTCTTCATCCGACTGATCATAGGGGCATTTAAAATGTTCGCCAGGTATATACCCGTGAACGGAACAGATAGTAAACGATGGTGAAATCGTAAAATACGGCATTTTATAACTTTCGGCGGTTTTTCGGACAAGTTTCTTGCACGCTTCCGTATCTTCTATCCGCTCGCCGAGAAACATATGAAATACTGTTCCGCCCGTATAGAGAGACTGTATCTCGTCTTGATGATCCAACGCTCCAAAAAGGTCATCAGTATAGTTCACGGGGAGATTTGTCGAATTTGTATAGTAGGGATCTTCCGTTCCCTGCGTAATAATTCCGGGGAATTTTTCTTTGTCTATTTTCGCAAGCCGATAACTCGTCCCTTCCGCTGGTGTCGCTTCCAAATTATATAAATGTCCCGTCTCTTCCTGAAACTCCAGCATTCGATTTCTGATATAATTTAAGAGTTCCAACGTGAACGCTTTCCCTTTGGGCTGAGAGATATCTTCTTTCAGAAGATTAAGACACCCCTCGTTCACACCGACAAGTCCTATCGTAGAAAAATGATTTGCCCAGCACGTACCTTCTTTTTTTAAGATATTTTCCAAATAATAACTTGAGTAAGGATACAATCCCTGCGCGGTAAGCTGTTCCAGAACTTTTCGTTTTATTTCCAGCGCTTCTTTTGATATCCGCAGAAGTTCATCAAGTCCTTTGTAGAAATCTTTTTTATCCGCCGACATATACGCTAAACGCGGTATATTCAGAGTAACAACTCCGATAGATCCGGTGAGCGGATTAGACCCGAAAAGTCCGCCGCCGCGTTTTCTGAGCTCTCGATTGTCGAGCCGGAGCCGACAGCACATACTTCTGGCATCATCGGGATTCATGTCGCTGTTAATGAAATTTGAAAAATACGGAATGCCGTATTTTGCCGTCATTTCCCAAAGTCCTTTTAAATCGGGATTGTCCCAATCAAAATTTTTCGTTATGTTATATGTTGGAATGGGAAACGAAAATATCCTGCCTTTAGCGTCGCCTCCTATCATCACGTCACAAAAAGCCTTATTGATCAAATCCGCTTCATGTTGAAACTCGCCGTATTTTTCGGGCTTAGCTTCCCCTCCGACAATAGCGGGCTCGTTCTTAAAAGACTCCGGTATCGTCATATCCATGGTGATATTGGTAAAAGGCGTTTGAAAACCTACCCGTGTCGGAACGTTTATGTTAAAAATAAACTCCTGCATATACTGGCGAACCTGCGGATAAGAAAGATCATCATAACGAACAAAGGGCGCGAGTAAAGTATCAAAATTGGAAAACGCCTGCGCGCCCGCCGCTTCCCCTTGAAGCGTATAGAAAAAATTCACTATCTGCCCCAGCGCCACGCGAAAATGTCTCGGCGGTTTCGATTCGACTTTACCGTACGCTCCGCCGAAACCGCGCGTGAGAAGATCTTTAAGATCCCACCCACAGCAATACGCGCTGATAGAACCCAAATCGTGTATATGCAAATCCCCTTCAAGATGTCTCTCGGCAATATCTTTCGGATAAATCCGGTTAAGCCAGTATTTGTTTGATACAGCTGTTGAAATAAAATTGTTAAGCCCCTGCAGAGAATACCCCATATTCGCGTTCTCTTTTACCCGCCAGTCTTTCTGCTGAATATAGTTATCCACCATGTTAACGGCGTCACTGAGAAGCTCTCGCGTCTGACGCAGTTTAGCGTGCTGTTCGCGATAAAGAATGTAAGCTTTCGCGGTTTTCGCGTGCCCGTTCTCGATTAAAACTTTTTCAAGAAGGTCCTGCACATTTTCAACGGTAGGCACCCTCCCGCCTTTATACAAAACTTCGAGAAAAGAAATTGTCTGTCTCGTTATTACTCGAGCCTTTTCGGCATCTTCCCCGCCTACCGCTTTCGCCGCCGAAAAAATCGCGCCTTCGATTTTTTTAGGTTCAAAAGCTTCTAACCGTCCGTCACGCTTTCTGACAAATTTAATATCCGTTGAATACATTCCGTGTCCTTTCTGAATTATTGATTTAACGCAGGGAGCTCTCTGACGCTCAAAGAATTAAAACATTTTGCGGCTGACGGCTGAGGTCCTCCGTCTTTCAAACTTACCATCATACCTCTCTCGCACAGAACAAAACATACCATATATTGATATGCCTGTCAAGAAAAGCACAATATATAGTTAGTAGCAAAAAAGTTGGATTTTATACTTGACGTGAAAATGTTAGATTTTTCGAGGATTATAGCGCGCCTAAAACTTGTATCACCCACGAACTCTTCCCTATATAACGTCCCCAATTTCTCCTTACCGTATTATTCGCGCTATCAAAGGGAAATAGCGGCGTAAAAATCGGAACAACACCCCCTATTTCCGGGTTAAAGAACTTTTGATACTGTTTTGCCATCCTCGCGAATGCGGGGATCTATAATATAAAAGTGGAGTAAATTTTTTAAAGGAAACGCAAAATTCCACTTTTGACACAGTCTGGAAAGCGGGGACCATAATATTCCTATGTTATAGATTCCCGCGCGCCCGAGGAATGACAAGATGAAAAATAGAGGGGAAAAATCGCGGAAAAATCGGGACAACACCCATTAGTGTCCCATAGACCACAAAATTCGCGGCGCGTGTTGAAGAGTCTCTAAAGACCCGGATTTTATCAACATCTTGCTGTCTTTTGTTTCTTACGTACAATCCGGGTTATATATCTTTAAACCTGTAATACGCGTTCCTTCCATTTCCAACAAGCTCAATTAATCCCGCATCCGCAAGTTTGGATATTTCTTTTAAAACCGCCTGCCGTGACACACATAGCATTATCCGCAGTTCTTTATTGGTTATTTTTCCATTTTCTCTAACTTTTCCCAATATTTTCACCTGCTTAGAGGTTAACTCTATCCACTCCCATTCTTTTGCTGAAGTAAAGATATCAAATTTCAAAAATGTATTTTGCCTTAAACATGATACTTCATGTATATCAAATGACAACCTAAACGACAACTTATTTATGTAATTTCGAGTTTGGGCCTTAAGTAACAAAGGGCGGGTCTCGACCGGGACACGAGTCGAACTACACAACCTCAAACAATACAACTATTTATGCCACTCCACAAGAAACGCTCCATAGGGATAAAGAGGGGGATAAAAATAATTATGTGTTGCGTCCTCCGAATTGTCCTTTCCATTATTCTTTTCTTAAAATTTATCGGCATACTTAGCCGTGTATTTCTCTAAAATCTTTCGAATCATTTTTTGATACTTTGTATGATGTTTTTTGGCTTGCCCTTTAAAAAATTTTAGGCTTGATTCTTCCATCCTCAGCGTAACCTTAACCATACGCTCTGGAAGAACTAATTCCCCCGGGGGAGGCAAAAAATCCTCCACCTGTGTCATTTTTCCAATAGGTTTATCCATATCTTTAGTTTTCTTCATAACATTTCACCCCTTTTCGCCAATATCCGGCTCCAAATATTCTAATCTTACTATCCCTATACGTAAATCTTACGGTTAGAACTTTTCCTCGCACTTCCCCCAAACAAAAAAGTCGTGGTTTTTTTTTATTATGTTTTGAACCAACAAAAATTTTCCTTTTGGGATATTTAAAAGCTTCCACTGCCGCCATGAAATCCACCCCATGTTTATGAATATTCAACAATTCTTTTTTGGGATCCCAAATAAAATTACTTGTTTTCTCTGTCATATTTAGAATACACCTTATGTATGGCTATTTGTCAATACTTTTATACATCTTTTACACGTGAAATTATGTGATCCTTTATATGAGCCTGTCAATTATTTCATCGTTACTATCGGAGGATAAAAGGATTGATTTCTTGTAATCGTTTTTTGTCGTTGTCATCTTGTTGTGGATATATCATGTTTTTTTGAAAATGCAAATTTTTCTGCATTTTTTCTTCCATTCCGATA
>CAYPYT010000101.1:0-5211 GCA_964415105.1 uncultured Planctomycetia bacterium
CCCCGCCCCTACAAAATGGAAACCGGTTTGCCCTAAAACCCGTACCCTGAAACCTGCTGCAAGCTTCAAGTTGCAAGCCGCAGGCTGCAAGCTTTTCCGCCAAAGGCGGACCCGCCTCCGGCGGGAAACCTGAAACCTGTAACTTGATCCCTGCAACTTGTAACTTGAAGCTTTCCACCCTGCGCGTTGCTACCCCCTCACATCCCTACCATTTCTTTTTATCGCTTCCAACAAAGAACCCTTTTCCGGATTCACAAACTCATCTTTACCAAACCCTTTTAACTCTACTCTCGAATCAACAGCTATGGCGGTTTTGCTAAACAATTCTATCTTTTCAAAAATATCCATTTTTTCGAAATCCTGAGAAATAACCGCTATATCAAAATCACTCTCTTTTCGAAAATCGCCTTTCGCGTAAGAACCAAACAAAATAATTCTATCCACATTTATGTGATGCGAAAGGAACTCTACAATTTCTCCACATATTTCGTCTATCGTAGCATGAGTTTTAAGCATTCCCAAACCTCCCGCGTTTCGTTTAACATTTTTCCTGTTCTCTTTTTGTCCATTGCCGCGGCTAATTTGACCCTGTCTCCAGGATATCGACTCTCAATATAAAATTGGTTAAGCCGCGATAAAAACGTTAGCTCTTTTTCCTTCAAACTAACACCTAACGCGTCTACAAGGTACAATAAATTGTGTGTCCGCGGCGGTAATTCGCCTTTCTCTTGGACATAAACAGCTTTCAAAACCTTCTCAATCGCTTGTTGGCACATAAACGCGACATAAAGAAACCGTTTCGTTTTTAACATGGCCTCCGCGGTACGTATATCATATTTCGATATTTCCGCCCATTCCCGTACCGTTTTTTGCATTTTCCCCATTTTTTCTCCTCCGTTCGTTGTTGGTTCCCCCTACTGTCCACCTCGTAGGTGAACCTCAAGCTTCAAGTTACAAGTTGCAAGCTTCAAGTTACAGGCTGCAAGCTGCAAGTTACAGGCTGCAAGCTTTTCCGCCAAAGGCGGACCCGCCTCGCCCGCCTCCGGAGGGCCTCCGGCGGGAAACCTGCTTCAAGCTACAAGCTACAAGCCGCAAGTTGCAAGCTTTTCCGCCAAAGGCGGACCCGCCTCCGGCGGGAAACCTGAAACCTGTAACCTGTTACTTGAAGCTTGATCCCTGAAACTTGAACCTACTCCACAATCAACGACCCCCCCCTACCATTTTCAAACCCGCCGCCGCCTCTAACTTCCAACTTTCCTTTAATCACGCCAAACGGAGCCTTGAGGTGTATTCTTCCACCGCCACCGCCTCCGCCTGTCGCGCCGCCGGTACCGCCGCTGGCAGTTATCGCGACACTTTCGCTTAAAAATTCGCCGTCAGCGCTCAGATAGATGCTTCCTCCCGCTCCACCCGCGGATTCATATTCTGTTTCATTCCCAAAAATTTTTCGATCTTCACCGTTAGCAGAAATATATCCGTTAATCCCAAAATCCTCACGCGCTTTCAGAGTGATGCTTCCGCCGCCGGCACCGCCCGCGGCATACCATCCGCCGCCGCCGCCGGAACCTAAATCACTCGGCTCTCTTTTTCCGTCATACCTTTCTTGAACCAAATCTTCCTCTTGCGTCTTTGCGCGGCCGCCCTTACCTCCGTAAGACCCGCCCGCGGCACCCATCGCGAGATATTTCCCGGCGCCTCTTCCTTTCGCGTCGGAGCGAATCGCCCCGCCCGCGTAACCTTTTTTATCCGCCGTCACTATCCCTTCCGGTTTTATCGTAATATTCTCGGCTGAGAAGTTTAGTATGTATGTTTTCGCGTCTTCATTTTCTTTGTGTGTTAAAATGCCGCCTTCTTCCACCGTAAAGTCCCCTATGATAGATTGAGGAACATTATTTGCCTGAACAAGTTCCCCGCCTTTGCGGACGACAATGTCGCCGGAGGCTGGACTTATGTTGTGAATGAGGATAAGTTTGGACGTATGCTCTCCTGTGCCGTCGCCGATTATGAGTTTTTTGAAACTGATGTCGCCGGCGGTTCTAATTGTTTCGTTGCCCGCTATCGTTATGACAGCGGACAGGTCGTTATATTCTCTTTCTTCCTCTATGATTTCTTCCGAGGCGGTTTCCGCGGGAGTTTTTTCTTCCGCGAGCGCGACCAGTCCCTCATAAGGCTCAACTGTAAACGCGCCGTCCGAGAGGTCGTATATTTTGCTTTCGTTCGCGTCGGAGATTCGGATTATTAAGTCTTCCGCTGACAGTTCATCCGGTATGGTCAACGCGTAAAGGCCGCTATTTTCGGTTTTTGTGATTTTTGTGAATGTTTTTAGGTCGGATTTTCTCGCGTATTCGAGCGTTACCGGATAGAAGAAATCGTATTCCAGAGCGGACCACATAATGTCTTTGGTTGTCCCCGCCTGCCATGTTTCACCACCGTTGGGTACTATCATGGTTATGATCCCGGGCGCGTAATCCAATTCCAAAAGTTCGAGTTCGGGTTCCCGCATACCGCGCTCGAATCTTACTTTCGCTTTAGGCTGTTTTCCTGCCTGAAAGTCTTCGAGCGAGACGTAATAGTATGTGTCCGCGTCGCAGTCTTTCCTATAAGTCAAACCGTTATCCGCCGACATATCCACGGAAATTTCATCGCCTTCCCAAGCGGTAACGAGTATGCGTATGTCAAAGGTTTCCAAGAGAGGCCGGGTTGTGTATTGCCCGTTATCATATCCGTCCAAGAGCACGACGTTTCCGAGTCTATTCAGTCCTACGTTCTCAAAAGACGGCGTTATCGCGCTTTCCTGTTTCGGTTCGCCACTTGTGTCGGGTTCGGGTTCAACTTCCACAAATTCTTTAAGCCATCCGCCGTTTTCGTCCTGCTCTTCAAATACGTTTTCAACCGCTGAGGCATCTTCCGCGTCCGTGCTTCCGTAATACATATAAATATTGACCCCGGCAGTAGGTATTTCAGGCACTTTCACCCAAATTTTAGCCGCGCGCGCCGGACTTACGCCCGTCATCGTCTCGAGATAATAGCCAAGCAGTGTCTCCCCATCCGCCGCGGTAAACCTTACATCTTTAAACCCTTTCAGCGTGTTGCCCAAACAATTCACATCATAGTCTTCCACTTCCTGTGTCTCCGCGAGAAGAATGTCGACCTGATAGTTGTATAAATTCCGGGAGGTTCCGGTAACGCGAATTTTTTTTCTGTATTTGAACCCTGAAATTTCCGGTTCACCAAACGTCGCTACAATGCCACTGGTATCCTCGTAAGAAATTTTGACTTCGCTCAAAACGCTTCCCTCGAAGAGCCGAGCGCGCCATTTTAAGCGGTCGCCTTTTGTAAAACCTTCCTTAAGCGGCACACCATTAACCACTTTATGATAATGCCTCCCGCCATCAGCACTCACCTCAAGCTTGACAACACCTGTAAAAACCCAGTTTGCCGTCACTTCCGTTATGAGCCCGTCCGTAGGCACACTTTTGGGGGTCACATACGTGTCTCCCGTAATCTCCGGCAAAGGAAAGTCTCCACTCCCGTCCGCGCGCCAAAAGATAGACGATGTATAAGTTTTGATCTCCGCCCCCGCGCGTTCGGTAAACACAAACGCGAAAACAAAAACCAAAACAATTAGTCCCATTTTTATTATGTTATTAAGTGTCTTCATGGCAATACCCCTGTTTTAAGTTTCAGGTTGCAAGCTACAAGTTTCAAGTTTCAGGTTGCAGGTTGCAGGTTTCCCGCCGGAGGCGGGTCCGCCTTCGGCGGAATGCTTGTAGCCTGAAACCTGTAACTTGAAACTTGTAGCTTGAAGCTTGTAACCAGTTCCTATAACCGTTTCTCCTGTCAAAAAAAACGCCCGGCAACTTACCCGGGCGTTTTACATTCTTTCGGCAGTCAGACAATCCTGTAATTCCCAGGACTCATAACTTTGCGCCCTTACATTACTGTAAGTTAGCCCTTTTCCATATGTGGAAAGAACACTACGATTACGCCTTAAGTATACACTATAATGCCAAGCCTGGCAAGTGCCTGGCACTCTGCCTTTAAAATCGCACCCATCTATTGCTCGAATTTTGCACCCCCACTCAAATTTATATTTTCATTCGCGACGCGAAAAAACATTTCGTTCACACCCCAAAAACCAGAGTACCCCACGCGCGCGAAATTTCACATAACCGCTTTAAATAAAAGAACTTTTGCCACCCGCAAAAATGTCCACAGCGATCTGAATTACATGAAAACTTAAATAAATTTACCCGATTTTCACCACTCGAGACCCGTCAAAATCCCCCAATTTTCTGCCCCAAAATATCTAAAACACGAAAAATAAAAATATTTTAGCTTTTTTATTATTAACGTGTCTGTACCCGCTCTCCATCTCGTCATTCTGAGCGCCAGCGAAGAATCTATCTCGTCATTCTGAGCGCCAGCGAAGAATCTATCTCGTCATTCTGAGGAGCCAAAGGCGACGAAGAACCCCACCATTTTCCACCTTGCACGTTAAACGCGCACCTTCCTCACCCAATCACAGATCCTTCGCTACCGCTCAGAGCCTGCCCTGAGCGAAGTCGAACGGGATGACGAGATGCTGGCGCTCAGGATGACGCGCGTGCGTGGCGCTCCCCCACACTCGTCATTCTGAGCGTCAGCGAAGAATCCATCTCGTCATTCTGAGCGCCAGCGAAGAATCTATCTCGTCATTCTGAGGAGCCGAAGGCGACGAAGAACCCCACCCTTTTCCACCTTGCGCGTTAAACGCGCACCTTCCCCTACAAAATCCCCTCATACAAATCTTTCCACTCAGGATTCTCCTTTTCTATCAGCGCTATCTTCTTCTTCCGAACCCACCCCTTAATCTGCTTCTCACGCTCTATCGCGCTCATAATATCCCCGAAAATCTCATAATACACCAGCTTATTCACGTTATACTTTTGGGTAAACCCGTCAGCCAGCTTGTTCTTATGCTCGTACACCCTCTTAATCAACCCGCTGGTCACCCCCGTATACAACACCCGGTTCCACCTGTTCGTCAATATGTAAACATACCCCCGTTTTTCATACATGTTTCGCGCACCTTCCTCGCTTAATAACAGATCCTTCGTCGTTCCTCCTCAGGATGACGAGAGTAAGTAGCTCAAAACAACGAACGCGCTCCCCCAACATCGTCATTCTGAGGAGCCGCAGGCGACGAAGAATCCACATCGTCATTCTGAG
>CAYPYT010000102.1:0-5184 GCA_964415105.1 uncultured Planctomycetia bacterium
TTCACAAGCGAACGAATATATTCGATGATTTTTTCTTTCTCTACAAATTCTTTAGTGCCGGAGGCGCGGTCTTTAACTTCTATTTTCCCCTGATCCAAACTCTTCTTACCGATTATGAGCTGTAAGGGAAAACCTATAAGATCCGCGTCTTTAAACTTTATTCCGGGAGATTTATCCCTGTCATCCAATATCGCGTCTATTCCGGCTTTTATTAGTTCATCATAAACGCGCTCGGCGAAAGCAAACAGCGTTTTGTCGTCGTTTTTTACGGGAATTATCACAACTTCCGCCGGATTCACGCTCATCGGCCATTTGATTCCACCGACATCATGCCGGTTCTCGATCAACGCGGCAAGTATCCTGTTTACACCTATACCGTAACAACCCATAATAACCGGACTCTCTTTACCATTTTTGTCCACAAATTCCGCTTTCAGAACTTTCGAATATTTTGTCCCGAGTTTAAATGTATGGCCAAGTTCTATGGCGCATTTAAACTCAATATTCCCTCCGCATTTCGGGCAAGGATCCCCTTCAGTAATAACTCTTGCGTCTAACCATTCGTCCACTTTGAAATCCCTCTCCAAATTAATATTAGAGAAATGCGTATCTTTTTTATTCGCTCCGGCGACCATATCGATCATGTCTCGAACAGAATTATCCGCTAATATTTTTATGGCAAGGTCTGTTGGCCCGGAAAAACCTCTCGGCGCGCCGGTTATTTCCTTGACCCTGTTCTCATCCGCCAGTTTGAAAATTTTAGCATCAAGATGTCTTTTTACCTTGGCGTCATTAACCTCATGATCTCCTCTAATAAGCACCGCGACCGCCTCTTCGTCCGCCTCGTATATCAATGTCTTTAATATTTCATTCGGCGGGACGCGCAAGAGGTCGCTTACTTCCCGCACCGAACTCATATTCGGAGTCGCGACTTCTTTTATTTTCTTCATTTCATCAGTATGTTCCGGGGGATTTTTTTTATATTTTACGCGCGCCACTTCCGTACTCGCCGCGTAATCACACGCGGAACATACAACAATGCGGTCTTCGCCTATTTCGGAGCTAACCATGAATTCGTGTGAAAGCCCCCCGCCCATAAGTCCCGGATCCGCTTCGACAGCAATATAATCAAGCCCGCACCTTTTAAAAATACGGCAATAAGCATCGTACATAAGCTGATAACTTTCCTCCATCCGAGCTGTATCAACATCAAAGCTATACGCGTCTTTCATAATAAATTCTGAACTGCGGACAATCCCGAACCTTGGACGGATCTCATCTCGAAACTTTGTTTGTATTTGATATAAAATCAGCGGAAAATCTTTATAAGACCTCGCTTCCTTAGCAACAAGGCTCGTAACGATCTCTTCATGAGTTGGTCCTAAAACCACTTCCCTCCCGCGCCGATCGATACATTTCATCATAACTTCACCCATCTCATCATACCTGCCGGTTTGTTTCCAGATTTCAGGCGGTTGAAGCGCGGGCATTAAAATTTCTGACGCTCCCGCGGCATTCATTTCTTCACGTATTATATTCTCGGCTTTAGATAAAGCCCTATAACCTAAGGGAAGATATGTATAAGTTCCGGACGAAAGCCTCCTGATAAGCCCCGCTCTCAACATAAGCTTGTGACTGGCGGCTTCCGCTTCCTGAGGATCTTCTTTCAGTGTAGGAATTAATGTTTTGGACCACCTCATATGTACTCCTTTTTTCGTATATCGTAGTTCGTATATCGTATGTCGTTCAAAGTTCCGCCGGAGGCGGGCCCGCCTTCGGCGGGTAGTTCTTGCGATATACTATATACTACATACGACATACGAACTTCATTAATCGTTCAACCGCGCGGGAGGCTTCTACTGTTTCCATTATTTTTCCCGCGCGAAAAATAACGCCTTTATTTTTTCCGAACGCGATACCAATATCAGCATTTTTCGCCTCACCGGGACCGTTTACAACACATCCCATTATCGCGACAATAAACGGCTTTTTGTATTCTTTTGCCGCCGGAAACTGTTTTTTGAATTTTTCTTCCAGTTCTTTCGCGATTGAAATAAGATCCACCTCACATCTGCCGCATGTGGGACAGGCTATTATTTCCGGGCCGAAATGCCTCATGCCCGCCGCGGCAAGTATCCGTTTGGCTGTTTCAATTTCAAGAAACCCGCTATCGGTCAAAGACACTCTTATTGTATCGCCGATTCCCGAGAGAAGCAGTGCGCCTATTCCTATGCTGGATTTTACTATTCCATCCGCCGCGAGCCCCGTCGCGGTAATACCAAGATGCAGGGGATAGTCACATTCCGGCGCTATTTTTTTGTATGCCTCGCAAGTGGAAACTACATCCGAAGATTTAACGGAAATGATTATATCCTGAAAACTTTTACGTTTGAATATTTCCAAATAATTTAAAAGCGCGCGAACCATTATGTCCGCCGGAGAATCAAAAGAAGTGTTTAACTCCTCTAAAGATCCTGAATTTATTCCTATTCTGATAGGCACATTTTTTTCTGAAGCGAGATCTATAATTTGACTAATATGTTCGGCACTTTTAATATTGCCCGGATTAATTCTTATTTTATCCGCGCCCCGCCGAATCGCCTCAAGCGCCAACTCATGATCAAAATGGATATCCGCCGCGATCGGAATATCGATATTCTTTTTTATATCTTCTATCGCTTTCGCGTCTTCACGGTTTTTTACGGCAACTCTTATCAGCTCACACCCCGCCTCTTCCATCTCCAGGATCTGACGCGTTGTGAGTTCTATATCATGAGTATCCGTTTTTGTCATTGATTGAATAACTATCGGATACTCCGACCCGATTTTAACATTGCCAACCTTAACAGTTCTCGTTTTTCTTCGTTTTATCATAAATAATAAGCCTTAAGGGCACATGCAATGTGCCCCTACGAAATTAAATCACCCGCACTACAATCTATTTCCCAAAAGGCGTAAATTTCAAGATATCCTGCCAGCTGATAAATAAAGCTAAACTAATGAGCAAGATCGCGGCGGCATTGGTAACCCATTCTTGAATTTTTAAGTTTAAAGGCTTGCCGCGCAATTTTTCGATACCCAAAAATACGATATGTCCTCCGTCAAGCACAGGAAACGGCAGAAGATTAAAGATCGCGAGCGCCATACTTATGTGCGCCATAATTATCATAAGATGCACGATCCCGAGATTCGCGGCTTTCCCTATCAAAAAAGCTATGCCTATGGGACCGGAGACCGAAGTTTTTACCGCCATGCCCCCTGTAAGAAGAAGCCATATTCCCTTATAAGTCATAACTGTTAACGTAAGCAGTTTTTTCCCGCCCAAATACACGGCGTAAAACGGGTTATAAGAAACTTTTAAAATTTTATTCTCCGGAGCGATCCCAATCTTCGGCCGAGATATCGTCTGTCCGAAAATATTCGTAACGGTTGAAACCATCGGTTTTACTTCAATTCGCATTATCTTTTTTCCTCGCCCGACTTCCAGATCAAGAACCGCGGTTCCGGCGAGAAATTCTTCGTTTATTCTTCCCGTAATATCTTCCCAATATTCGGTTTTTTTACCATTTACGGCAAGAATTTTGTCCCCTTCTTTTATACCGGCCTCCGCCGCCGGGTATCCTTTTAAAACCTGACCGACACCATTGGAAAGAGTAGGAGATCCCATCATAAAAATCACGGAAAAAAGTATAAAAGCGAAAATATAATTCGTAAGGGATCCGGCGGCCACAACCCAAAAACGAGTGCCCGCGGATTTAGACATAAACTCATCAGGCGCGCCTTTCACTTCGGAAGGATCTTCACCCGCCATTTTGCAGAATCCTCCGAAAGGGATTAGTGATATTCTGTAATCCGTCCCGGCGATCTTTACACCGAAAAGCCTTTTTCCCATACCTAAAGAAAAAACTTCAACCCGTATACCCGATCTTTTCGCCGCGATAAGATGTCCCGCTTCATGAACGAGTATTAAAATTCCAAAAACAATAATTACAATAATCCAAGTTAACAAAATCTCAACACCTCCTCTTCAGCCCATTTTTCAGAATTCAAGATATCCCGCAAAGATGGATCATTTTTTGTTTTGTGAGCGTTTAAAACTTTTTCAACGATTTTCATAATATCGGTGAATTTTATTTTTTTGTCCAAAAATAATTTTACGGCCGTTTCATTTGACGCGCTCAAAACTGCCGGCATTGTACCTCCCGTTCTTAACGCGGCATATGCTATATCAATGCTCGGAAATTTCAGAACATCGCACGGCAAAAACGAAAGTTTATTCATAGTGTTGAAATCCACTTTCGGGAAATCATTCTCGGTTATTCCCCCCTCTGAAAGCGCCCGTATTATCGGAAATTTCATATCGGGGCAAAAAAGACTCGCGGAAATTGTCCCATCCCGAAACTCAACCATAGAATGGATTATAGCTTCAGGATGTATAATGATCTTTATTCTTTCCGGCGGCTGGTCAAAAAGCCACCGCGCTTCGATAACTTCCAGCCCCTTATTCATAAGCGTCGCGGAATCAACGGTTATTTTCTTTCCCATATTCCATTTAGGATGATTAAGAATTTCTTCATGAGAAAGCGCGTCAAATTCCGACCTATTCTTATCTTTAAGCGAACCTCCCGAGCCGGTAATGTATAACGTTTCAACTTCACTGATCTCTCTGCCGGACAAACACTGCCTGATAGCGCTATGTTCGCTGTCAACGGGAATAATACGCGTCGGATCATCTTTGATAATCTTATTGATAAGCATACCGGCACTTACTACGGGTTCTTTACTCGCGAGCGCGATATTTTTTCCGCTTGAAAGCGCCGCGAAAAGCGGTTTAAGCGCGGCAGAACCTGAAATCGCCATAAAAACAAGCCCCTCGTCCGGGCCTCCGGATAGATCTTCCGCCGCGTGACTTCCCGCGAGAATCTTAACTTTTTCCGAAACCTTACTTTTCAGTTCCGAATATAACTTTTCTTCGCCTATCGCGATCAAATCTGGATTAAACTCTTCAGTTTGCGCGGCAAGTAAAGAAACGTTGGAATAACTGGAAAGCGCCTTTATCCGAAACTTATCAGGAAAATGCCTGACAACATTAAGCACATTTTGTCCCACCGAACCCGTTGATCCCAAAAGTATAATATTTTTCATAGTTAGATCCAAGTTACAGGTTACAGGTTTCAGGTTTCA
>CAYPYT010000103.1:0-5142 GCA_964415105.1 uncultured Planctomycetia bacterium
AGTCCCGTAATATACTTCCTACGCATTTTATTATCCTCTCCGATATTCTATTTTCTAACTCCAATCTATCCATTGTATTTCTCTGCGCCTCTGTGACTCTGTGGTCTAAGATTTTCATTCTCTACGTCCTCATATACACAATTAATTCCGTTTAAATCCTTTCATATTCTTTCATTTTATTTTTGACAGTACCATACGCGCGTGCCCCTACGAATGACCAACAAACTCCGCCACTAACCTCGTAGGTTGGCAGCGCTCTCTCTGCCATCCTACGAGGTTAGTGGCGGTCGATTCACCGAAAACCATCTATCCAACCATTACATCTTCTTCCGGGAAAACGTAATTATCTTTTCTTTCCTTAAACGCTACAGCCAAAGCAAGCGTCAAGGGGCCAACCCTACCGGCAAACATTGTCGCGGTTATACAAAACTTACTGAATTCATTTAACCCCGCGGTTATCCCCGTGGAAAGTCCTACCGTACCAAACGCTGAGACCACTTCAAAAAAAGCTTTAATAAAATCTCCTCCGCGGGCACCCATTTCCGAAAAAGTTATCAGCACCGTGAAAACGAATATCCACGAAAACGCCAGAAAGAAAATTACAAACGCTTCTCTGATTATCCTGCGCGGAATTGATCGTGAAAAAAGCATTGTCCGGCGCTTATTTTTGAACATGGCATAAACCGCCGCTCCGACTACGGCAAAAGTACACGTCTTTATCCCTCCTCCGGTTGAACCGGGGGAGGCGCCGATAAACATCAAACCGATTATAGTGATGAGCGACGGCACTGACAATTTGCCCGTTGATATCGTAGTAAACCCCGCCGTCCGGCTAGTCACCGACTGAAATCCGGCGCTTAATAACTTCTGGGGCCATGGCATAAATTTGAAAAGATTATCCCATTCAAAAACAAGTATGAGTGAAGTGCCGATTAAGATCAAAAGCAATGAAACGGTAAGAACTATTTTTGATTGCAGATTAAGCCGTTTTGCCGGAGCGGATTTGAAAAATAATCCGGCAATATCCATGATAACTATAAACCCTATCCCTCCGAGGGAGATGAGCAGTATCATCGTAATATTTATGACCGGATCCGACCGGAATTGGGCAAGGCTGTCAGGAAAAAGCGAAAATCCGGCATTACAGAATCCTGACACCGCGTGAAAGATCGCGTTTTCCGCGGTTTCAAGAACACTCCATCCGGTTGTATTTTTCCACCGCAAAAATAAACATAAAGCACCGATCAATTCCGCCGTTATGGTGATCCCGAGAATATAAGCGAATAGTTTTTTAAAACCCAGAATATTTTTTTTATCCAGAGTGGATCTTATGATATCGGTTGACTGAAAACTGATCTTTCTGCCCAGCATAACCGCGAATAAAGTCGAAAAGGTCATTATCCCCAATCCGCCGGCCTGAAATAACGTAAAAATAACCCATTTTCCGAACCTTGAAAAGATCGTTCCCGTATCCTGCACGGTCAACCCCGTAACACAAACGGCGCTTGTCGCGGTAAAAAGGCTGTCCATAAATGAAAGCCTCCCGCCGTCAGATGTCGCGAGCGGCAGTGTCAAAAGTATGGTTCCAATAACTATCACGCACAGAAAACTGAAAATCAGTACCTGCGGCGGGGTTAATTTGCCCATATGGTTTTTTATACTTTCGCTTGTTTCTGAAGAGCCTTAAAAGCACCGTTGTCATTTGCCGCGAGATCCGCCAGCATTTTCCGGTTTAGCTCTACCTTTATGGTCTTCAGTCCGGCAATAAACTTATTGTAAGAGGTGCCTTCCGCTCGGCAAGCCGCCGTGATCCTGGCAATCCATAAAGAACGAAAATCTCTCTTTTTTTTCTTCCGTCCGATATAATTGTAAATCATTCCTTTTCTTACAAGCTCTTTTGCTGTTTTTAACAGTTTGGAACCGGCTCCGCGTCCGCCCTTTGCCGCCTTGAGTATTTTTTTTCTTCGTCTAAGCGAACTGCCCGCGTGTTTTACTTTTGTCATGTTACTTCTCCTGTTTTTATAGTCCCTCTTGCGCTATCTTTTTGCCAACCTGTTTCACCCCTTAAGTGAAACAGCACCGTTTTTTCCGCGCGATTCGCGTCTCGCGCTTTTTACTTTTCGAAATCCTATCTCGTTCCCATTTAATCCCTCAAGAGAAAATTTATTCACACCTACTTTGCAAATCTCATTTACGCGTACGGCAGTAAACGTTTAATTTTTCTCTCAAAAGTTTTATCAACCATCGCTGATTTCGAAAGATCTCGTTTGCGTTTTTTGCTTTTTTTCGTAAGAATGTGTCTTTTCCCTGTTTTTCCTCGCTTCACCTTACCGGTTTTGGTAAGGCTAAAACGTTTTTGCGCCCCTTTTTTTGTTTTTAATTTCGGCATACAATTCTTTCATCCCCCTTTATAAAACCATCCGCTAACCACCCTCCCCATTTTCAGCGAAAGGATTGTCCGACCCTTCCGCTTTTTTCCGGAGCTGTAATAGTTGTCAAACGGTCTTTTTGTTTATGTTCGGCTCCCGAGGCGCCTTCGCCGGGTTAACTTTTAGGCGCTATTGTCATAACCATAGTTCTGCCCATCGTTTTAGGACGGGATTCGGGTTCCCCTAAAGCCGCGATATCCGCGGCTATTCTATTCAAAAGGTCCATGCCCAAATCTTTATGCGCGTTTTCTCTGCCTCTGAAACGCAGTGAAATTCTGACCTTATCTTTTTGTTCCAAAAATTCTTTTATATGTTTTAATTTCACGGAATAATCGTGCTCTTCAATTTTCGGTTTAAACCGCACTTCTTTTATGTGGGTTACATGCTGTTTTTTTTTCGAGAGCTTCTGCTTCTTTTTCTGTTCATATTTATACTTGCTGTAATCCATTATACGGCATACCGGCGGAGTCATATTTGAAGCGACTTCCACAAGATCCAAACCGGCGGCTTGAGCTTTCGCGAGCGCTTCTCTGACCTCGACAACTCCAACCTGTGTACCCTCTTCGTCCACGAGACGCACTGTAGCCGCGTGTATTCTCGTATTCGTTCGAGTATAATCTTTAGCTCCGCTTCGATTTGATGAAACATTTGGTTTGTACGAAATAATTGCCTCCTCTTTTTTTCTTTTTAAGAATTCCGCGAAACACCGTTTTTTTCCTTTTCGGAATTCTATTTTCTTTTATTGCCGAAAACCTTTTTATCCGGGTTGTTACGTCCCTCAAAGAGACTCTAATTCGGACTACTCAGTTGGATTAGGAGCCGCGGAAGATCTTTTTTCGCTTTGTTCCTTTTGTAATAAAGCGATTACGTCTTGCGCACTGAAATTTCCCAAGTTTCCGTTTTTCCTGCCTCTCAAAGAAACCGTACCGGCTTCTTGTTCTTTTTTTCCCACAATAAACATATATGGAATTTTAGTCATTTCCGCGTCTCTTATTTTTCTCTGCATTTTCTCGTCCCGCGTGTCTATTTCCACGCGAAATCCAAGTTTTAAAAGTTCTTTTTTTATTTTTTCTCCATAACCGACACAATCTTCCGCTATGGGTATGATTTTTATCTGCACCGGAGCCAGCCATAACGGAAAATCTCCGCCGTAATGTTCGATCAAAGCGCCTATAAATCGTTCCAAACTTCCCAATATAACGCGGTGGAGAACTATGGGACGCTTTTCGTTTCCCGACGAATCGATATATTTCAGATCAAATCGTTCCGGAAGAGCGAAATCACATTGTATTGTCGCGCATTGCCACGCCCTTCCAAGCGCGTCTTTAAGTTTTATATCTATTTTGGGTCCGTAAAAAGCTCCGTCACCTTCGTTTATTTCATATTTTATTTTTTTTGTCTCTAACGCGTTTTTTAAAGCGTCTGTAGCTTCCACCCAATCCGCTTCCGAACCGATATGTTTTTCAGGTCTTGTGCTCAATTCAACTTCAAATTCATTAAACCCAAATGTTTTAAGCGTCTCCTCGACAAAATCAATTACTCCTATTATCTCTTTTTCGGCGCCACCCTGCAAACAAAATATGTGAGCATCATCCTGTGTAAACCCCCGGACTCTCAAAAGACCGTGTAAAACCCCTGACTTCTCGTGCCTGTAAACATTCCCGAGTTCAAAATACCTTATCGGAAACTCTCTATAACTCCTTGTTCTGGAAGCATATACTAATATATGCCCCGGACAGTTCATTGGTTTGACGGCAAATTCCTGCCCATCGATTTCAAAGATATACATATTTTCTTTATAAAAATCGTAATGCCCCGACCGTATCCATATGTCACTTTTAAGAATATGAGGACTTGAGATCAACTGATATTCTTTTTCAAGATGTTTTTTCGTAATATAGTCCGCGATTATCTGCCGAAGAATGGCTCCCTTCGGATGATATAGAGGAAGACCCGCCCCGATCAAATCATTAAAACTGAAAAGTTCCAATTCTTTCCCAAGTTTTCTGTGATCTCTTTTTTGCGCTTCTTCTCTTAGTTTCAAAAACTCATCAAGCTCTTTTTTCTCTTTAAACGCGGCGGCATAAATTCTTTGAAGCATAGGATTTGTTTCTTTTCCTCTCCAATACGCCCCTGCTACGGAAAGTAATTTAAAAACGCCGATTTCTCCCGTTTTTTCCAGATGGGGCCCTTTGCAAAGATCCTGGAAATCCCCGTGCTTGTATAAAGTCACCATATCCTCTTTTAATTCCTTTAAAAGTTCGAGTTTATATGTCTCTTTCACCTTGTTAAATATTTTTTCGGCTTCGGACTTTTTAACCTTACGGCATTCAAAACAAAGATTTTCCGCTATAATACGCGCCATTTCCTTCTCGATTTTCGGAAAATCTTCCGGAGTCAAAAAATGACTTTTCGAAACCTCGCGAGACTTTACACTGCATGAAGAAAAATCAAAATCATAATAAAACCCCTCTTCTATTGCCGGCCCCATGCCGAGTTTCACTCCGGGATACAACCGTCTTACCGCGTCCGCCATCACATGCGCCGCGCTATGCCTTATTTTTTGGAGTTCACTGTCGTGTTTTTTCATTAATTACCCTTTTTTGTAGCAATGCGGGCACATGCAATGTGCCCATTAATACCATCCTACGAGGTTGGTGGCGGACGATTCACTTTTCCGACCTCGTAAAATTCGTCCTCCTCCGCTTCTACT
>CAYPYT010000104.1:0-1692 GCA_964415105.1 uncultured Planctomycetia bacterium
CCCTACGAACAACCAACAAACTCCGCCAACATCCCCGTAGGGGCACATTGCATGTGCCCCTACGGGGATGACAAAACAGAGATCGTAAAAAAGGGTGAAATGAAACACGCCAGGATAGAGCTTAGAGATAAAAAAAACATTTATGACGCTGTCAGCGAAGGGATAAAAAGGGATATCCTTGATCTCGGCATAAATACTGTGAGCGCCGTTGAATATATTTGTGTGTATACCTTGGGCGGTGATTTTTCGCGTGGGGAATTGGCTCGTATCGCCGAAGAAATATTGACAGACATGATTTCGCAGGAGTGTGATTATGTTTCAGGTTTTAGTGTAAAAGAATCGGAAAGTGTCCATGTCGTTGAGATCGCGTATAACGCGGGCGTTATGGATCCGGTTGAAGAAAGCGTCATTAAGGCCGTGAAAGATATGGGGATCTCCGGTATAGTTTCCGTATCCACTTCCAAAAAATATATTATCCGCGGAACACTTTCAAAAGAAGAGCTTTCTCAAATAACCGACCGGCTTCTTTACAATAAAGTTGTTCAGCACATTGTTGATGCTGATGAAGAAACAATACAGCTTAAACCGTATAAATTTCAGCATGTGGAAATAGATATGATAGCGGCGGATGATGACGCGCTCAAAAAAATGTCCGCGAGCGGCGGATTATATCTTAATCTATCCGAGATGAAAGCGATAAAAGACTATTTTCGCGAACTTAAAAGAAATCCCACGCCTTCGGAACTTGAAACGATCGCGCAGACATGGAGTGAGCATTGTAAACATAAAACAATGATGGGAGCCGTTATTTTTAACGGCAGACGTATCGAAAATCTTCTAAAAGAAACGGTGATGAAGGTAACGAGTGATTTAAATAAACCCTGGTGTGTGTCTGTATTTAAAGATAACGCCGGGATCATAGAGTTTGACTCGGAATATAATATTTGTTTTAAAGTCGAAACCCACAATCATCCTTCGGCGCTTGAACCCTACGGCGGCGCGGAAACAGGGATAGGCGGTGTTATACGAGATCCTTTAGGGACGGGCTTGGGCGCGAAACCTATCATAAATACGGATATTTTTTGTTTCGGTCTGCCGGACATGGCGCTTTCTTCTGTTCCGAAGGGTGCTCTTCATCCAAAACGGGTACTTAAGGGCGTTGTTTCCGGGGTTCGCGATTACGGCAATAAAATGGGGATACCTACCTGTAACGGTGCGGTTTGTTTTGATCCAAGATATACGGGAAACCCTTTAGTTTTTTGCGGGAATGTAGGTATTTTGCCGAAAGAGTTTTCGTTTAAAAAAGTTTCCCCGGGTGAGCTTATCGTGGCGCTTGGCGGCAGAACCGGCCGGGATGGTATTCATGGCGCGACTTTTTCCTCAGCCGAGCTTACGTCTGAATCTGAAGTTATTTCCGGCTCCGCCGTTCAGATCGGAAACCCGATAACCGAGAAAAAGGTGGTCGACGCGCTTTTAAAAGCGCGGGATCGCAATCTGTATACAGCGATAACCGATTGCGGCGCGGGCGGTTTTTCAAGCGCGGTGGGTGAGATGGGTGAGGAAACCGGAGCGGAGGTATATCTTGAAAAAGCACCGCTGAAATATGAAGGGCTCAAACCTTGGGAAATATGGGTGTCGGAAGCGCAAGAAAGAATGGTTCTTTCCGTAAAGGAAGAAAATCTATCGGCTTTA
>CAYPYT010000104.1:1792-3391 GCA_964415105.1 uncultured Planctomycetia bacterium
GTGACAAGGCCTTTTCTTGACGGTAAAAAAGGTATAGTGGTATCCAACGGTATAAATCCGGCTTACGCGGATATAGATCCGTATTGGATGGCGGCTAGCGCTATAGATGAAGCTTTGCGTCAGATTGTCGCCGTCGGAGGCGATCTGGAAAAAGTGGCGCTTCTGGACAATTTTTGCTGGGGGAATACGGATAACCCTCGTCAGCTGGGCAGTTTGGTTCGCGCGTCCGAAGCGTGTTACGATATGGCGAAAGTGTACGGAACTCCGTTCATATCGGGAAAAGACAGTCTTAATAATGAATTCAACTCCGACGGACATAAAGTATCTATTCCTCCTACACTTTTGATCTCAGCTATCGGTATTATTGATGATGTGGAGAAAACAATTTCTTCGGATATTAAGCAAATCGGCAATTTGATTTATATTGTCGGGAAAACTTTTCAGGAGATGGGAGGAAGCCGGTATTTCGCCGCGCGCGGTGAAAAAGGGGGATTACCGCCGAGAGTTGATCCGGAAAAAGCTTTGAGCCTTATGAAAAAATTGAGTTCGGCGATACAAGAAGGGTTGGTTTCTTCCGCGCATGATTCGTCTGAAGGAGGCATAGCTGTCGCGCTTGCCGAGATGCTTTTTGGGGGCGGATACGGCGCTGAAATTTGTCTTAAGGAAATTCCGATTGAAAGTGATATAACGCGCGAGGATACGGTGCTTTTTTCCGAATCCAATTCACGGTTTGTTGTGGAAGTTTCTCCTGAAAACAAAGAATTGTTTGAAGAAAAAATGAAGGGAGTTCCTTTGGCCCTCGCGGGTAAAGTTACGGAAATCCCGAAGTTGATTATTTTCGGCAACAAAAAAAATAAAATTATTGAAACGGATATTTACACGCTCAAAGAACATTGGAAAAAACCTTTTAGGAAGTTAATGCATGAAGAAAATTAAAGTTATTGTTTTGAGAACGGCCGGAACCAATTGCGATGTTGAAACCGCTTATGCTTTTCGCCTCGCGGGTGCCGAAACAGAACTTGTGCATATTAACGCTTTAGCGGGAAAAACTAAGGCCCTGAATGAGTATCAAATTCTGGCGATACCCGGCGGGTTCACCTATGGGGATGATGTCGCCTCAGGCAGGATACTTGCGGGTGAACTTAGAGCTAAATTGGAGCCTGACATTATACGGTTTATCGCGAAAAATAAACCGGTTATCGGCATTTGCAACGGTTTTCAGGTATTGGTAAAGATGGGTCTTTTGCCTCAGCGAGAGGATTTGAAGCCTACCGGAGTGCGGGCGACTCTGAGCCTTAATGATTCCGGCAAGTTTGATTCCAGATGGATATATCTTAAAAAAGCGGAGAATGAAAAGTGTATTTGGACTAAAGATCTGCCGGAAGTGATACATTTGCCCATAGCGCACGCTGAAGGCAAATTCATGCCGCGTACGGAAGATGTCTTAAGAGATCTAAAAGATAACGGGCAAATTGTATTTCGTTATACGGACAAAACAGGGAAGCTTTCGGGTTCGCCCTACAATCCAAACGGATCCATAGATGATATTGCCGGGATTTGTGATACTACGGGCAGAGTTCTTGGACTTATGCCGCATCC
>CAYPYT010000104.1:3491-5109 GCA_964415105.1 uncultured Planctomycetia bacterium
AGAAAACGAACTAAAAGAAATACAGGGAGGGCGTGTGAAGAAAAAACGGATTGAGAGAGAAGACTTGCTTTTAGAAGATCCCTGGCGTGTATTCAGGATAATGAGTGAATTCGTTGACGGATTTGAGACATTGCGTGATATCGGCAAAGCTGTAAGCATTTTCGGCTCCGCGAGGATGAAGAGCAGTAACAAGTATTATGGTTTGGCGGAACGAACGGCGCGGCTTTTCGCGGGGAAAGGGTATGCTGTAATTACGGGCGCCGGCAGAGGAATAATGGAAGCGGCCAATAAGGGAGCTAAAGAAGCCCGGGGAGAATCGATCGGTCTTAACATTACCATTCCGCTGGAACAGGATATTAATGATTATGTCACGCTTCCTTTAGAGTTTCGTTATTTTTTTGTTCGAAAACTTATGTTTGCCAAATACAGTAAAGCGTTTTTAGTGTTCCCCGGAGGTTTTGGGACGCTTGATGAATTTTTTGAAATTGTAGCCCTTATTCAGACAAAAAGGGTGGAGGCGTTTCCCGTGATCTTGGTGGGAAAAGAATATTGGAAAGGAATGCTGGAGTGGATAAAGACTTTTTGTTTAAAAGAAGACACGATCGCGAAAAAAGATCTAATGATATTCAGATCTATTGACGAGCCGAACGAAATAATCGAATTTGTAGATAAGTTTTACAAAAAATAGGAGGGCAACGAAATGAATCCGCAAGAAAAAGATGATAGGCGGGAATTTCTCAGAGTAGCTTATGATAAACAGTTGAATTTTAAAGTGCTTAAAGGTGAAAAACTGGCCGGCAAACAGGATATATATTCGCGTAATATCAGCGCGTCGGGGCTTTTATTTACAACCTCAAGTGAATCGTCCATTCCGGTGCTCGCGAGTATAGTCTGGATAGAGTTAGATCCAAAGTTAATGAATGTATGCTCTGAGATAGAAACAGATCTTATTATTCATAATAACGGGGTGTTCGGCAGAGTCGTCAGGATCGCGGAGGGCGAGCCCGGAAAATCATACGATATCGGTGTATGTTTCTTGAGAAAAAAAGAAATGACTCCGGAAGAGATCCAAAACCTAACGGCAGAATAGAAAACTTGAATTTAACCTGTGAGGTTGAATAAAGCCTCGGAATTTAAATCGTTGTCTATGAGGGAGGGTGAAATGGAAACTTTGAAAAATTTTTTTATCGGGTTTGTGGTGGTCGTTTTCTCGCTTATAATCATAAGCATTGTGTCTTTTGCCTGGCCGATCATTATCGGGTTAAGTTCAATATTGCTTTCAATTTTAGCGGGCATATTTTTCGTGGTATGCATATTTTATATCATTGTGGTAGTTGGCCGTGTTACGAGACATTTGTTAACGAAAAAGTGATCTCTAAAGAACTATGGATTCCCAAAAATACATAAAATACTCGAAGACCGAAGAAGAAAAATTTGAAGCGGTTTGCAAAAGATGCGGGGAGTGCTGCGGGGCGCTGGATGATCCGTGTCGGAATTTAGTTAAAAATAAAACGAACGATCAGTGGTTTTGTAAAGATTATAAGGATCGGTATAAACAGCAGAAAACTATTTCCGGGAATTCTTTTACCTGTGTTTCTATCCGGGAACATATGCGGAA
>CAYPYT010000105.1:0-5099 GCA_964415105.1 uncultured Planctomycetia bacterium
AGACCACAACTTATGCGACCGTAGGGAGCATAAGTTGTCCGGTCGAATTAATGTCAATGCACGCTCCGAGGAAAATGTAGCGAAGCGCATTTTCCACAAATCCCAGGCGGCGAGACTTAATGAGACTTTATTCACCTAAAAACCTTTATTTTCAATTTTGTTATTTCAATTTCCTCTTTTAGTTTACTCTTTTCAAGATTTACGCTTTCCTTATTCTCTATGAGTGAAGACATCCGTTCATTCCATATGCGCATCTCGTCCTGGGTCAGAGACAAACTTTCTTTCTTTTTGATCAAAGAATTAATTTCGTTAATATCTCTGTCAATACTTCTACCCAATTCGGCTTTTTGTTTGTATTGATACGACATTTCTATAAGAGATTTCTGCAATTCTCTTTTTTCCGGCTGGATTTGACGCGTTATTTGTTCTTCTAAAGACAATTGTTCTTTTTCCAATTGCAGTTTTTCTTCCTGCATAACTTTAATTTTGTCATTGATCTGCTGTTTTTTTTCACGAAAAATCTTTTTCTTCTGATCCAATTCACACTGAAGCGAATTTCGTTTATTCAAAAGTTTCTGAAAAGAAGGATCATATTTCACAATCTTCTTTTCCGTCTCCGCCATATTAAGAGGAGAACACCCCTGAAAAAAAAGGCTCATAACCAGTATTACCCCGCAAAAAAACATCATAATAAACCTTCTCGCAAAAACGCCAAAAAAATTCGAAGTGTAGGGGCACATTGCATGTGCCCGGAAGGACCGGAATTCTCCGATTCAGCCACTTCGTTGTTTAACCGTTCAATTATTTTCCTGCTTCATTTTTTTTGTATCTTTAATTTCACTTAATCCCGACAAAACCGCGATCACGCCGCCGATTATCAGAAAAACCGGAATAAACCCTCTGCAGAGAAATAAAAGTTCATACCACCAGTTAATAAGCAGTATTATTCCTCCAATAACAACAACAGCTCCAACCAAAAGGCTCAGTATTTTACCCATTTTTCACCTCCGTTTAAGACCCCGCCCACATCATTGATCTTGAGTATATCACAAAATTTTAAGGCTTTCAATTGGTCAGGGCACCACCAACCTCGTAGGTTCACAAGCGGGCACATGCAATGTGCCCCTACAAACAACCTACGAGGTTGGTGGTAAAAAAAACAAACACAATCACACTAAAAAGAACGTCGCTATGCCCAAATAAATCGCGACCCCGATCACATCGTTTAAAGTGGTAATAAACGGACCCGATGCTATGGCCGGATCTATGCGAAATCTTTTGAATATCATAGGCGTTACAACCCCGACAAAATTAGACCATACCACAACCACAAAAATAGAAAGACCGACAATAATGCCAACCATGCTGTTTTTCATCCAGATATTGGCAAGCACCGTAAGCACCGCGCCGCACACAACACCTAACCCCAAAGCGATCTTAAATTGACGCCACACCTCTTCAAAAATATGCAAATAAGACATCTGTCCGAGTGCTATCCCGCGCACGACAACAGTTGAAGCCTGAACACCGCTATTGCCTCCGGTCGCCGTAATGACGGGAATGAAAGAAACCAGCGCGATAGTTTCGGCAAGCGTTATTTCATAAGACTGTATGACAAGTCCCGTAACAATGCTTCCCAGCATACACGCTATAAGCCAAGGAAGCCGGTTCTTAGCCGCCTGCAAAGTTGTTTCCGTTCCCTGTTCTTCCTCGATTGTACCCGTCATTCTGCTGATGTCTTCGGCATGTTCCTCGTCCATAACATCTATAATATCGTCAACGGTTATCCTTCCCACTAAACTTCCGTCATCATCCACTACCGGCAAAGAAAAAAGATCATATTTTTTCATAATGAGAGCCGCTTTTTCCTGATCCGCGCGGGCAGGAATGGAATGAATATCCCGTTCCATAATATCTTTAATTACCGTCCCATCAGGAGACGTAAGAAACTTGCGGATAGGAACCGCTCCCCGCAGTTTCATTTTTTCATCCACCACGTATATGTAAAATACATCTTCACCCACTTCCTGTCCTCGTATATATTTGACAGCGTCTTCCACGTCATTGTTTTCTTTAACAAAAATAAATTCAGGATTCATAACGCGGGCGGCGCTATCCGGCGGATAGCTGAGAATTTCTTCTACTTCTTCGGCATCCTTTTCTTCCATCAAGTCAAGAATGCCCCCTCTCGTTTCTTCAGAAGCTTCCTCAACAACATCAGCCGCCTCATCCACAGGCATTTCATCCAAAACTTCCGCTAACTTATCGGCATCTATTTTCTGAAGCAGCATGAGACGTGTTTGAGGATCCGTATCATCAAGCACAACCGCGGCATTCTCGAGGCTAAGAGAATTGAAAATTTTAAGTTTTTCTCGGGTGGAAAAATCCGCCAACATTTCGGCAACATCTTCCGGTTCGATCTTTTCCAAAAAGAAAGCCAACTCTTTATCCAAGCCGCTTTCCAGAAAATTCTTAATCCGCCCGACTCTTTCCTCGAAAATTTGAATTTCCTTGCTCTTTCCTTTTCGCTTTCTCATAATTTCCCCGTATATTGTTCATTGCTAATAAAAACTACCCGTTTTTTAATCCGTATAGCCTAATTCTCTGAGCGCGGAGGGATTTCTTTTCCATTTATCATAAACTTTAACCCACAGGTTAAGACGCATTTTTTTTGAAAGAAGTTTTTCTATGTCTTTGCGCGCCTCAGTTCCGATTTTTTTGAGCATAGCCCCGCCGGAACCTATAATAATGGATTTTTGCGATACACGTTCCACAAAGATCGTGGCATACACATTTAATTTTCCTTTTTCTTCTTTGATCTCATCGATCATGATCGCGATCGCGTGAGGTATTTCTTCAAACGTCCCCGCCAATATCTTCTCCCGAATAATTTCACGTATCATAAATTCAGAACTTTTATCAGTTAGATCATCTTCTTCATAATGAAAAGGCCCTTCGGGAAGGTATTTTTTTATTATCCGCAGGAGTATTTCAAGATCTTTGCCGGAGAGCGCCGATATGGGAACAATTTCGTCAAAGGGATAAAAATCACACGCTTTATTCATTAGCGGCAAAAGAAGTTTTTTGTCTTTGACTTTATCAATTTTGTTGATCACTAAAATAACTTTTTTTCCGATTGCGGGCTCAGGTAAACGGCCGCGTATATTTTGGTCTTCTTTCCCGAAAGCTTGATTTTTATCGGTAACAAAAAGAATAATATCAGTCTCCATAAGCGAAGATTGAGCGCGGGAAAGCATGATCTTTCCCAAAAGATCGTGCGGCCGGCCAATACCCGGAGTATCAATGAAAACGCATTGACAGTCTTTATCCGTAAGAATCCCGCGTATATTGTCGCGAGTGGTTTCCGGTTTCGCGCTGACAATCGCGATTTTTTCCTTCAAAAGCCCGTTCAATATGGTAGATTTCCCCACATTGGGCCGCCCTGATATAGATACAAATCCAAATTTTTTCATAGTTCGACAATTATAGCACATCCCCACATTCAAAGAAAGCGCTACGTAATTTTTTCCCCTTGCACCAAAAATCCCGCCTCGCGGGTGAAATTTGGTTCATATGAAAAATACCTCCGGCACCATTCCGCCATGCCAAGATGGAATGGTGCGGTAACAATTAATCACTCTTTACATCTCTATGTTCTCTTAATATGAATTGCCCTAAAAGAGGAACAGCAAAAGAATATTTACCGAATCTGTTTTTATATATGAGACCTGCCATGCCAAGTGAACTTAACATTTGATTGACATGACTACTGCTGAATGATTTTTCCATAGTTTTTTTGGAAAGTTCAACAATATCCTGTACAGAAAATTCTTCTTCAGAATTTTTAAGCTGTGCGATCACAAAAAGAAGTTCCCTTTGACGATCTGTCGCCCGGGCCCATCTTCCGGCAAAAAAATCAGTATCTAATTTTCTAGTGATTTCATTTAACGGCACTGACGGATTTTCTCCCGCGGCAAGTTTGGGCAAAAACGCGTCATACGCTTCTTTACAAACGAATTGTATAAAATAGGGATACCCTCCGGAGCGTTCAACAATCAAATTAACGGAATCATTATGAAATTTAACAGGACTCGCGTTATCCTCAACAGGTTTAAGAATTGCGTCACGGCTATCTTTTTCATTCAAACGGTTCAAAAATACCACTCTAAACATACGTTCCGCGAATGTCCGGGATTCTACCAATTTGGGGAAAAGAGTCGGAAGCCCGGTGAGCAGTAACATAAACGGTATATTTTTCTTTTGAATAGATTGAAAAACATCGAGTAGAATACCTAAAGGATATTGTTCTTTGGCCGCTTGATCAGAAAGATTTTGCGCTTCATCATAGGCAAAAATCAAACCTTGAACATTTTGCGCTCGCAAACAACTCCATACAAATTCAAGCACATATTTTAATTTGTCTAAAACCAACCCAGGCGTGTTATCATACAAAGTGGAAAGAAAATGAAAACCAAGTTTATATACAACAACTTCTTCTGTATTCGAGAAACCTATCTTTGACATCTTTTCTTGTTCGATAACAATATTTGATGTTACTACCGATAAATCTGTCAAAAGCCTTATGGCAATGTTTTCTTCGTTTACACTCGCTGATTCTGAAAGATCGGTTCCTATCCACAACCAATTCTTTTCAATTACCAATGGCTTAAATGTATCCAGCAAAACTGTTTTCCCAACTCCCCTGAGTCCTGTTAACACCATATTTTCCAAAATAGTAGTTTGTGAAATCAGTTTTAAAAATTCTTTCGTTTCATTCTGCCTGCCCGCTAAATATGGCGGCATGTGTCCCGCCCCGGGCTTAAATGGATTAGTAAAAGTTTTTCCCAAAGACATTCTATCTCCTTTTTTAAGATTTAGTCTTCATTAGACTGTTCGCTAAATTTATATTGTTAACTAAATTTAGCACGCTTTAGCGTCTTTGTCAAGAATCTTTTTCATCTATCATCCACCAAAAAAACCTCGTAAGTGGAACAAATTCCATCTACGAGGCGAGATTCCTTCATAGTTTGTCTACCAACGGCTAATACCAATTACAAAAAATAATTACCCAAAAGGAGAAGAGATCCCGGCTCAAGGCC
>CAYPYT010000106.1:0-5091 GCA_964415105.1 uncultured Planctomycetia bacterium
CCTCAGGATCTATTGAACGAAACAGCTGAAGCGCCGATAGTAAAGCTTACCAACATGATATTGAATAAAGCGGTGAAAGCGCGCTCAAGCGATATCTTAATAGAGCCGATGGAAAAGAAATCGCGTGTCAGATTTCGAATTGACGGTCTCTTGTGTGAATATTATGTTCCTCCGAAAAAATTTCATCAGGCGATCATATCTCGAATAAAGATCATGTCCAACCTTAATATTTCCGAAAGAAGGCTTCCTCAAGACGGAAGGTTTAAAATAAAAATTGAAGATCGTAAAATTGATTTTAGGGTATCTATTGTACCGTCAAGTTTTGGAGAAAAAGCGGCTTTAAGGATCTTAGATAAAGCGCAGTCGACCATTGATATTGAAAAACTGGGATTCAAAGAAAGGGATAGAGCAAAAATACGCGCCGCTTCCGACGCGCCTCATGGAATGATATTGGTGTGCGGTCCGACGGGTTCGGGGAAAACCACCACTTTATATTCCATTCTGAAATACGCGGATGATCCTGAGAAAAATATTGTAACTGTGGAAGATCCCGTAGAGTTTGAGCTTAAAGGCATCAATCAAGTTAATGTGAACGATGAAGTCGGGTTAACGTTTCCGAAATGTCTTCGTTCCATTCTGCGGCAGGATCCGGATATTATCATGGTGGGAGAAATAAGGGATTTTGAAACATTGGATGTGGCCGTAAAATCAGCACTGACAGGGCATCTTGTATTGAGTACGCTTCATACAAATACCGCCGCCGGATCCATTGTGCGAATGGTTAATATGGGAGTGGAACCTTTTCTGATATCCGCCTCCGTTGAACTTATTGCCGCTCAGCGTTTACTTCGAAAACTATGTCCCGAATGTAAAGAGCCTTATGTCCCGGACGCGAAAATCGCCGAAAAATACGAACTTTTTGATAAAAATAATAAAATAGCTGAGATCTTTCGCGCGCGGGGCTGTAAGCATTGCATGAATACGGGATATCAAGGCAGAATCGGGATAATAGAATGTCTTGTTTTAACACCGGCTATTAAGGAACTTATTGGCTCGCGCGCTCAGGAATCTGAAATCGAAAAAACCGCGCGCGGTGAAGGTATGGTTTCACTTCGGGAAAACGGTTTGAAAAACGTTCTTGAAGGCGTATCTTCACTTGAAGATGTTCTTGCCGCGACAATTGACGCGGGATAACAAAGCGGAATTTTATGGCAGAATCATTTAAAAAAAATATTTTAGAGGCTCTAAAGGCGGACGGATTAATAAATGAAAAACGGTTTCGCGATATATCGCGAGAAGTGAATAAAAAAAACGAAGGCGATATTATAAGAATGCTTTCTGAAAACGATATCGTTCCGGAACGAAGCTTTCTGACAATATTAAGCCGGGAATTGGACATTGTGCCTATTGATGTAACAAGAGTTACTCTTGATGAGAAGATCGTGAATCTCGTGCCGGAAAAATTGATACGGAAGTATTCGATTTTGCCTTTATCCAAAATAGGCGGAGATATCACTTTGATCGTATACGACCCGACGGATATTTTAGCTCTTGACGACATAAAAAAAGTTACAGGATGTGATATAAAACTCGTAGTCGCGATTCGCCGTCAGCTTGAGGACACCATAAGATCTTTTTTTAAATCTGAAGAGGAGGATATTCTAAGCGTTATAGATGAGGACGTTTCCAATGTGGAAGTTCTCGAGAGCGCCCAAAACCAAGATGATAGCGGAACAACTCAAGAGAGTAAGGCGGCGCCGATAATTAAAATGGTTGATCTTGTTATTACCGAAGCGATCAGGCAGAGGGTTAGCGATATTCATATCGAACCTCAGGAAAAAAACTTACGAATAAGATATCGTATAGACGGGAAACTTCATGATGTTTTTGATCTGCCGAAAAAGAATCAAAAAGCGATAATAACCCGAATTAAGATAATGTCGAATTTAGATATTACGGAAACAAGGGTTCCCCAAGACGGCAGATTTAGAGTGAAGTCTAAAAACAAAGAAATAGACTTTCGTGTTTCTTCTCTGCCGACGGTGTTTGGAAACAAAATAGTTTTGAGAGCTTTGGATAAAAGTAATTTGTCAGTAGGATTGGAAACTCTTGGATTTCTTCCTGAACCTCTATCTGTTTTCAAGGAGGCGCTCCGGAAACCTTTCGGCATAATTTTGGTGACCGGGCCTACCGGCAGCGGTAAGTCAACTACGCTTTATTCGGTTCTGAACAAAATGAACATGACGGAAAAACATATTGTTACGGTAGAAGATCCGGTTGAATATCAGCTTGAAGGAATCACTCAAATAGCGGCGAATCCCGAAATCGGGCTTGATTTCGCGAGCGGACTCAGGTCGTTACTTAGACAGAGCCCGGATATCATAATGGTTGGTGAAATACGTGATTTTGAGACAGCGGATATCGCGGTTAAAGCTTCCCTTACAGGGCAAATGGTCTTGAGTACGCTTCATACTAATGACGCGGTAGGCGCTATTACACGGCTTGTGAATATGGGAGTTGAACCTTTTTTGATCGCGTCCAGTCTTGTTATGGCGTGCGCTCAGCGGCTTCTTCGGAAAATTTGTTTGAATTGTAAGATTCCCGCGGAAATACCCCCCCAAACATTGAAAGAAATAAAAGAGCGATATGGTAAACTTGTGGATACGGACAAGTTCTATAAAGGTAAAGGGTGCCCTATGTGCAACGGTTCGGGGTATTACGGGCGTTTGGGCACGTTAGAAACCTTATCTGTCGATGATGAATTAAAAGACATGATAAATAAACGAAAATCCGAGGGGGAGATCCGGAAGTATTTGTCATCAAAAGGTGTTAGGACTTTAAGGGAAAACGCGATGATAAAGTTTATAAAAGGCTGGACCACACTTGAGGAAGTTTTAAGAGTAACGTGAACGGGTGAACGCGGAATTGTCCGCCGCCAAGGCTCCACCTCATCGTAAGGGCACGGCATGCCGTGCCCCTACAATGGGGCGGAGGATGTTGGCGGGGCGAGTTGGCGGGGTCTTGCGTCCGCCCGTTAATGGTCAATAAGGGTTGTGCGGGGAGATAAAAAATGGCTAAATTTCGTTATGTCGCGAAGGAAGACACGGGCGGGCGCACGATTAAAGGTGAGATCGAGTCTCCCGACAAGAAATACGCGATAGATGTTTTGCGTGGAAAAAATCTGCATATTCTTAAACTCGAAGAAATCGCGGAAAAAACTTCTTTTTTCTCGTCGGCGCGATTATTTTCCGGAAGAAAAATAAAAAAAGAGGAATTGGTAATTTTTGCCCGCCAAATGGCAACCATGACGTCCGCGGGGATTACAGCCGTTAGCTCGCTTGAAACGCTGGCTGAGCAAGCCGACAGCATACCGTTTCGAAAAATTCTGAATAGTGTCCGAGAAGCTGTTAATGGCGGGGCGAGTCTTTCGGAGGCAATGAGTTCTTATACCGATGCTTTTTCAGATTATTTTGTGAACATGATAAAAGCCGGGGAATCCGGCGGGGCGCTGGAAGAAGTTTTGGAAAGAGTTGCCTCTTATTTGGAAAAGACAAATACTCTTGAGAAGAAAATCAAGTCGGCGATGATATATCCGGCGATTGTAACGTCTATGGCTGTCATAATAACACTTGTCATGATATTGAAGGTTATCCCGGTATTTAAGGATATGTTTTCCGGTTTCGGAGCGGCTTTACCTCTGCCTACGCAAATTTTGATAAATGTGAGTAACATCATGCTGAAATATTTTTGGGTTTTTATCATATTTTTAATCGCCGGCGGCGCGGCGCTGAAAACATACGCTTTGACCCCGCGCGGTAAGTTTGCTTTGGATTCTATGAAATTAAAACTTCCGGTGTTCGGTATGCTGTTCAAAAAAGTCGCGGTTAGTAAATTTACGAGAACCTTGGCGACGCTTGTTAAAAGCGGGGTACCCATACTTTACGCTTTAGAGATTGTCGCCCAGACTTCAGGAAATTTGGTTGTTGAAAAAGCGATCAAAAAAGTGAAAGAAAGCGTTCGGGAAGGTGAAAGCATCGCGGAACCATTGAAACAATGCGGCATATTTCCGCCGGTAGTTATCCGTATGGTTTCGGTCGGGGAAAAAAGCGGCAAATTGGAGCTGATGCTTACCAAAATAGCCGATTTTTCCGATGAGCAGGTGGACATAGTGGTCGATGGGCTGACAAGCTTGATAGAGCCTCTCATTATCGCTTTTTTAGGAATAGTGATCGGAGGAATAGTGATATGCATGTTTCTTCCTATATTTAAAATTTCCACTATTATTCAGTTTTAAGATAGTCGGTTGATTTTTTCGGCAGTTTGCCGATTTATAAAGGCAAGCACGGGTTAGAAAGGAAATAGGCAATTGGCATAGACGGGGTAGGGCAAAAAGAAAGCCAGATGTTGCTTTTTCAGGTATGTTCGGGTATACTTAAAATGGAAGGGTGGGAATGGTTCCTTTCAATATTTGAAGAGAAAAGGAGGTGAGAATGATGAAGATTCAGAAAATGTTATCAAAAGGCGGGTTCACTCTTGTTGAAATTATGATCGTTGTCGCAATTATAGGTTTATTGGCCGCTATAGCTGTTCCGAATTTTGTACAGGCACGTACAACGGCGCAAACAAATGCCTGTCTGGCAAATTTAAAGCAGATTGACGGAGCAAAAACGCTGTACGCGTTGGATAATGCTGTAGCATCGGGTGGAGCTTGCGCGATGGGGAATCTTGTGCCGACGTACATTAAATCGACACCGACGTGTCCTGCCACAGGAGTATACACGGTTGCTGTAATCGGCACTGATCCGACATGCAGTATCCACACTATCGTTCCGGAGGAATAATTGGTACGAATTGAACGTGTAGTAGTGTGGAAGATAGGCGCGATGATCACGATCGCACGCCAAAAAAGAGTGAAAAAAAGAGGACAAGACTTTATATTTGTCCTCTTTTTTTTTGCGGAACGTTTCACCTTTAACCTGCGAGGATGGTGGTGAGAAGGAAGTTGGCAAGTTCAACCTCGTAGGTTGTAGGGGCACGCATGTGCCCGCATTATACCAACCTACGAGGTTGAACTCGGGGTATTTTGTTAAT
>CAYPYT010000107.1:0-5037 GCA_964415105.1 uncultured Planctomycetia bacterium
CAAAAACCTCAAGCGCGTCTTCTATGCTCAAGGCCAAAATATCCGAAATGTTATACCCTTTATATTTCACTTCAAGCGTCTGGTCATTAAACCGTTTCCCCCGGCAAACCTGACATTCAACATATACATCCGGCAAAAAATGCATTTCAATTTTTTTCACCCCGTCACCCTGACACGCTTCGCATCTGCCGCCTTTTACGTTAAAACTAAATCTTCCGGGATTATACCCTCTCATCCGCGATTCCGGCAAGAAACTGAATAGTTTTCTTACCGAATCAAACGCCCCCGTGTAAGTCGCCGGATTAGATCTCGGAGTGCGCCCGATCGGAGACTGATCAATTACGATTACTTTATCGATATGCTTTACGCCTTTGATGGATTTATGTTTGCCGGGTGTCACCTTCGCCTTATAAAGTTTCTTTGCCAATGCCCGGTATAAAATTTCATCCACTAACGTACTTTTGCCGCTCCCGGAAACACCCGTCACGCAATTAAAAACTCCTAACGGAATTTTTATGTTTAAGTTCTTCAAATTGTGTTCTTCAGCCGATAGAATTTCAAGTTGTTTTTTCGCGTCCGGCAAACGACGCTTTGCCGGAACTTCTATTTTGAGGTCCCCCCTTAAATATTTCCCGGTAAGCGACTTACTGCTCTTAAGAATGTCCTCTAAGCCGCCAATAGCAACAATTTCTCCGCCATATTCCCCCGCCCCGGGACCTAAATCAATAAGATAATCCGCTTTTCGTATGGTTAATTCATCATGTTCCACCACAATAAGAGTATTTCCCAAATCTCTCAGTGCCGTCAACGTATCAAGAAGTTTTAAATTATCTTTCTGGTGAAGTCCAATACTCGGTTCATCTAAAACATATAAAACACCGACAAGTCCCGCGCCAATCTGCGTGGCAAGCCGAATTCTCTGGTCTTCCCCTCCGGAAAGAGTATTACTTCTCCGATCCAGAGTAAGATACCCGAGCCCAACGTTTTCCATAAATTTTAAACGCGCGTTTATTTCTTTAATCGCTTCTTCCGCGATCTTTTTTTTCATCGCGTCCAGTTCAAGACCGCTAAAATAATCCAACGCGTTTATTATAGACATCTCCCCGACATCCGAGATGTTCTTACCGGAAATTAACACGCTCAGAGAATCCGCGCGAAGCCTCTGCCCGCCGCATTCGGAACATTTGCTGACAGACATAAACGTGCCTATCATTTCTTTTATGAAATCACTGTCCGAAGACCGAAACCGGCGTTCAAGATTGGGAATAATGCCTTCGAATCCCGACTGCACATCTCCGTAAAGAACCATTCGCTTTTGTTTTAAAGTAAGATCTTTGTAAGGCGCGTCACAATCAAAACCTTGATACCTGGCCAGCCTCCGAAGCTGTCTCCGATAATGAAGTATAATTCCCTTCCCTCCGCGTTTCCATGGAAGAATGGCCCTAATAAGCGGTTCGTTCTTATCCGGAACAACAAGTTCCGGATCGATCTTCATCTTATTCCCCAACCCGTTACACTCAGGACACGCGCCATAAGGACTGTTAAACGAAAAATTTCTGGGAGCTGATTTTTCAAAACTTATACCGCATTTTACACATGTATTTTTTTCACTGAATAAAATGTCTTCACCAAAAACACCTTTTTCCCGCGCCGGACGCGCTATCATAACCCCGCCTCCCATTCTAAGAGCCACTTCAACCGAATCCGATAATCGCGCGCGAATATCATCATGTATCGTGATCCTATCAACAACCGCTTCAATAGTATGCTTGAGCTTCTCATTCAACCTTGGAATATTATCGCTAATTTCAACAATTTCCCCGTCAAGCCGTATCCTGATAAGCCCCTCTCGCCTGGCTTCCTTCATCACCTCAACATGTTCACCCTTTCGGCCTGAAACCAAAGGAGCAAGAATTAAAAGCGATGTTCCATTCGGAAAAGACACAATTCTATCAACGATCTGCTGGGGACTTTGGCTGGAAACACTCTTCCCGCATTTCGGACAATATTGATCACCGATCCGCGCGAACAAAACTCGAAGATAATCATAAATTTCCGTTTGCGTACCGACAGTCGAACGCGGATTTTTCCCTCCGGTTCTTTGCTCAATACTAATGGTCGGAGACAACCCTTCGGCGGAATCCATATGCGGTTTTTGAAGCTGTTCAATAAACTGACGCGCGTAACTCGACAGTGATTCTACATACCGTCTCTGCCCTTCCGCGTATATCGTATCAAACGCGAGAGAAGATTTTCCCGAACCCGAAAGCCCGGTGATCACACACAAAGAATCGCGCGGGATACTGACATCGATCCCCTTAAGATTATGTTCACGCGCGCCCTTGATAACAATAAAATCCTTCTTGCCCATAGAAAATAATTTTAACACAACCTCACCCCAATCACAAGGTCAGACTTGCACCCCATAAACATTCTAATTGGCATAAAGGCGGACGCCCTTATGCCCCCCCCCATTAAGTTCGGACGGGGATAAGACAAATTCAACCTCGTAGGTTTCAACCTCGTAGGTTTCAACCTACGAGGTTGGTGGTGGGATTCGTATACAAAAACCTCCAATCTTCATTTTTCTTCACTAAACAATAAGATTTAATTTGATTATTCATGAAAAATTGGGTATAGTGCTCCTATATCAAAACGTAAGGAGGATATATGCAAATCGGTATTGGTAAAAGAATTCATCAGCTTCGTAAAGAAAAAAACATAACACTTGAAGACCTTTCCGCGAGAAGCGGAGTGGCGCTCGCGACTTTGAGCCGAATGGAAAACGGCAAAATGCCCGGAACCCTTAGTTCTCATCAAAAGATATGTAAAGCCCTCGGCGCGTCCATAGCTGACCTTTACCAAGAGCTTGAAGATGAAGTAAAAACCGTCGAAACTGTTTCCGCCCAAAACCGAACTGAACACTTTATCCACGCGAATAACGCGAAATATGAACTATTGGTAACAAAAACCTTGGGCAAAAAAATTATGCCCCTGATGATCAAAATCGCCCCTGACGGGGAGACCCAAGAAGAAAAAAACAAACCGGGCGTGGAAAAATTCATATACATGCTTGCGGGAACCCTCAACGTTTTGGTCGCGGAACATCCATATGTTTTAAAATGCGGCGACAGCCTATATTTTGACGCTTCTCTACCGCATTCTTTCAGTAACAAATCAAAAACCGACACCGAAGCGATCTGTATAATTTCACCGCCGGCACTTTAAGGATTTTGGTACATACAACACACGGAGGACACAATGGACGCGAGAAAAAAAATCTTGATCTGCGACGACGAAGTAGGAGTCAGAGAATCTCTAAACCTCATATTGGAAGATGATTATTCTCTTTCTTTTGCCTCAAGCGGCATAGAAGCGATAGAAAAAATAAAAAAAGAAAAATATGACGTGATTTTGTTAGACATAAAAATGTCTTCAATAGATGGGCTTGAAACTCTGGAGAAAATTCGAAAAATCTCGCCTCCGGCAAAAGTCATAATTGTTACCGGATACCAAAGCGTTGAAACCGCCTCAAGAGCCGTAAAACTCGGCGCCGTAGACTACATTACAAAACCCCTTGAAAGCATAGAAGTGAAGGAAAAAATAGGAAAAATTTTTCAATAACTTCAACTCGAATTTTATCAGCCGCCGGAAGGTATTTATTTTTGATCAAACCGCGGAAATCAATTTACCCTTACGATAGGTTAACAGAAAAGCGCTTGTAATTACGGGGTCAAACTGTGTGCCGGAATTATCTTTAATTATCTGCACGGCCACTTCCGCCATTTTTTTCTGACGATAAGGCCTATCACTTGTAATCGCGTCAAAAGTATCCGCTACGGCGATTATCCGGGCAACAAACGGTATTTCCTCACCTTTCAACCCATCAGGATATCCCATACCGTCAAATCGTTCATGATGAGCGCGTACTTCCTTGGCAATATCCCCAAGTTCCCTTATCGGATAAAGAATAGCGGCACCGGTGATAGAATGTTCCTTCACTTTTTCATATTCTTTTTTCGTAAGCTGTTTTTTCTTGTTCAAAATGCTATCGGTAACACCAATCTTTCCGACATCATGAAGAAGAGCCGCGATATGCAAAGTTTCTTTAAAATTTTTGTACGCCTCCGCTTCAGGAAGATCTTCAAGCTCTTCAGATATTGCTAAAGCATATCTCGTAACCCGTTCCGTATGACCGTGAGTATAGGGATCCCGCGCGTCAATTGCCGCGGCGAGAGAAATAGCCGTATGAACAAAAAGGCTGTGCTCACGTTCATAAAGCCGATGCACTTCCATAACTTTTTCCTGCAAATTCTGTATAAGATGCGCGTTTGAAAGCGCCATGGCAACGTCATTCGCGAGCGTTTTAAAAAAACCTATTTCCTGACGCGTAAATTTTATATTTGAAAGTTTCTTTCCCAATACAAAAATGCCCATTAACTCTTTTTTATACACAATGGGAATACAAACATTAGCCTTTAAAAGTTCCATCTGGCGAACAACCAGTTCTATCAAATTAACCAAATCTTTATCTTTTTTTATATCTTCATTTTTCTGTCCGATATCTAAAAGTTCTTTGTATTCCAATACCCCGTTCTCGGATAACCGATAATTATGACGTTCCTTAAACATCCTAACAAGCGGATTATCAAGCGTTATACGCAGAAATCCGATGGGGATCTTAAGCCCTTCCTCACCCTTACTGTCAATAATGTTAAAAAATTTATTACTGCCGTCATATAGAAGCATCGCTGTATGCGTCACCTTCACCTGCTCATCAATAATTCTCACTATCATTCTGATGAGCCGTTCCGGTTTTTTAAACCGGATCATCGTATGCGAAGCGTTTTCCAAAATATATTGATAGTCCAGTTCCGGTTCCTGCCGTTCCTGCCAGCCGTCCCGCTCCAAAGGAATCAGCGCGCCGTCACAATTCCGCATTTTGTCGACGATCCAGTCCTGAACTTTAAGCCAGTTATCTTCGTATGGCATATAATAAACCTTTTTTGTCATTCCCGCGCAGGCGGGAATCTCTGT
>CAYPYT010000108.1:0-5002 GCA_964415105.1 uncultured Planctomycetia bacterium
AATTTAGCAAGGTTTTCTACGACCTTTTCACCACTGCATCCGATCTTTCGGACATAAGATCTTAACTGATTTTGTAACTTTCTCAACTCTTTTTTATCTTTTCCGGTTTTAACTTTTAGAATTTTGTTCCAGATATGCCTTACTTCTTCAAACGGTTTTGTAATTGTCTCCGCGATCTTTTCCGTAAAAGAAATCGATATCTTCAGCTCAAAGATAAGTTTCTGGATGGTTTCCGATTTTCTCGAAAGACGAATGCGTTTTAATAACTTTCGTTTTTGTTTTTTCACCTTTTCAGGATCCGAACCCGGAGCGGCATCAAGCACATCATCAAGGTTATAATCATTATCCATAGCTTTTTCGACGGCTTCAAGAACCGCGTCTCTCGCCAAACTTGTCTGGAAAACTATTTCCTTAAATTCCCTTTCCCTGCTTTTTATGCGTTTAGCCAATTCAAGTTCTTCACTTCGGCTTAATAAAGAAATCTGCCCCATCTGTTTAAGATACATTTTTACAGGGTCATCAATTTGAACAACTTTACGAATCTTTATTCTTTTTTGACCTCTTTTTACCGCGAGAGGTATTTTTTCCTCTTCATCCGCGTCTATAAGCTTGATGTCTTCATCCTGCAATGTCGCGATTACTTCGTCAATCTCATCGGAAGAAACAATTTCAGCGGGAAGTATTTCATTAACTTCATCATAGCTAAGGAAACCTTTATCCTTACCGACCCGTATAAGCTCACGAACAATCGCGGATTTTTTGGCGGATTTACTTTTATCCTGATTGTTTTCCGATTTGGATTTTTTCCGCCCGGTATTTTCTTGAGACACCTTATTCGCGGATTTTACTATTTTTTTCCGTCTTTTCGGCATAATTTAATTTACCTTTTTTTTATGAAGAATATTAATTTTTTCCAGCAATTCTTTCATTCTGCCCGTATCACTGACTTCTTGGGCTTTCTTTAACCTATCAGTAAGCACTTTTAACCTGATTTTAAGATTTTCTTTACGTATATGATGAATACAGTCATCCGCCGCCTTGAGCGGCTCAAGGGTAATGTCCGCTTTTAAAAAAGCCTCTATAAGAGCGCCTTTCGCGTTTTCATCACCCTCCAAACGGGCCAGCAACTTTCCGGGGGTTATCTCATTTTTTCCATCTTCTAAAAAGTCGGCCACAACCTGAATGGCTTTTTTCACACTCTCGTCCAGAAATGTCTCCAGCCCGAATTCATCCCGTACTTTTTCAAATACTTTTTTTTCCGCGCAAGCCAACCCCAAAAGATGAACTTCACTACCGCGATAATTTTTAGGATCTATACCCGTCGTTAATTCTACGGCCTCATATTTTCGAAAACGTCCCTGCTTTATCTTAACCATTTCTTGCCGAAGCGCGCCTTCATTGATCTCTAATCGCGCCGCGAGTTTCTTTAAATAATCGGACTGAATAACCGCGTTATTTACTTTTATTATCGTCTGGAGCATTTCGCCGCTTATGGCGCCTATATTATTGATCCCGAATTTCCTGATCAAAAAAGCAAGTTTATATTCAAATAGTCCAACGGCGTTTTTAATAACGTCTTTAAAAGCCTCTGTCCCATTTTTCTTTATAAAACTGTCCGGATCATCACCTTTAGGCAAAGTAACGATTCTAACATTCATGTCATTTTCGATCAAAATATCAAGCCCCCGCAAACTTGCCGCTTCTCCCGCCTGATCGGCATCAAAAATCATTACCGCGGTTTTAGTATACCTTTTGAGCATACTAACCTGCCGCTCGGTAAGCGCGGTTCCGGAGGTGGCTACGATATTATTTATGCCGTACTGGAAAGGTATTATTACATCCATATACCCTTCAACAATCAGCACATACTTATTTTCCCGAATACCTTTTTTACAAAAATTCAAACCAAACAGTATATTGCTCTTTGTGTATACGGGAGTTTCAGGCGAATTTATATATTTCGGCAGGGACTTATCCATAACACGCCCTCCGAAAGCCACAATATTTCCTTTTTCATTAAAAACCGGAAAAATTATTCTTTTTCTGAACCTGTCATATGAAGATTTTTCACCGGTTACAAGCAGTCCCGCTTTTTGCGCAAACTCTAAAGAAATCTTTTTTTGAGAGCAATATTTTTTAAAACTATCCCAGGCTTCAGGAGCATAGCCTATTTGAAATTCATTAAGCGTCTCAGGTTTAATTGACCGCGCTGAAAGATATTCCCGCGCTTTTTGCCCCTTTTCGCTTTTAAGAAAGGCTCTGTAAAATCCCGCCGCGATTTTATTAATTTCATAAACTTTCGCGGCTATCGAGTCAGTTTGCCCGTCAGAATTCTCAAAATGAGGAAGTTCAACTCCCGCGATCTTTGCCAAAAGCGACACTGCCTCTGGAAAATTCAAATTCTCATGTTTCATCACAAAGCCGATGGCATTCCCGCCGGCTCCGCATCCGAAACAATGATATATCTGCTTCTCCGGACTTACAACAAAAGACGGAGTTTTCTCGTCATGAAAAGGGCAATTTGTCTTAAAATTCCTGCCGTTTTTTTTCAAATGCACATAATCCGAAATAACTTCTACGATATTCACGCGATCCAATATCTGATCAATAAGTTCCTGCGGAATTTTTCCCATAAGCTGCGTCACCAGTCTTGCCTCGAAGTGTTCTAATGTTTAATCGTTGACCTTTACTCAATCTTAGATCTTATCTCTCCGAACCCGTCTGAATCCGGAACATTCTATAAAATTCAAACTGCCGCGAGAATCAACCGCGTCCAGTAAAAGATTCAATCCCAAATTGTCACTGGCAATATGCCCCGCTATTACGTAGTTAAGAAACTCTGATTTTGCCATTTTATATCCTGACTCTTTGCAGTGCATCCCGATTATAGTCTTTATTCCCGCCTGTGACAACCGTGCGAACATTTTATCCGGACCGGAAGTTCCCCCGGTCATATCAACAAAAATTTTACCGGCCGTCGTATCCTCGTCCCCGATCAGCAAAAACGGACCCGCGTTTAACTGCATGGCAAATTTATATTCCGGGATATTTTTTAAAATACTAAGAACGTCCTTTAATTTCTTCGGTTTTCTATCGTCAAAAAGTTTCTGCAGGAAATGGGCGACACAGTTATCCGCGGCGGTATGTATACACATAAAAGGAATTCCGAGAAGTTTCGCCGCGTCAACGGCTCTGGCATGATTCGCGGGAGCCACCCCCCGCGCGACCTCGTCTATTCGATCTTTCATAATTCCATGAGCGACTTCCCGAGTAAGCCCGTAGTTCTCCCATAACGACGACTGAATATCCATAACTTTGTGAAGCTGAGCATACGCGCGGCCTGACGGGTGGTGCGATATGACAAGATCAATTCCTCTTCCCTTTTCACGCAGTTTTTCCGCCAACAATATTTCTGAAACGTCAATATCGATACCTACCAGCACATTTTTAATTTGTTCTTTTCCTCGACCGTTCAATATGCGTGTATCATGAAATGGATGCTTTAAACTTTCAAGATCAAAGGTGCTTCTATCAATCCCCTTCAATTTACTGTACACCTTTTTCGTATCTTTAAGAGCTTTTTCAATAATTTTTTTGGATCGCTGATCTTCCTTTAACCCTTTTTTTACAGCCATTTCGTAAATAGTTTGTAAATTCATTTTTCTCACTCCTTACTTTTCGTCATTCACATTTATCCGCCTTGTCTTTTTCTCAGAACGCAAGCTGAGAGCACAAGAGGGAAACTCCTTCAATGATATCACTTCACCTTATATTTCATGAAACGGTATCCCGCAAAACCTTTATTTTTTATAAGCACTCTCGTTATGAATCTTTAGACTTCACAAATTGCTCTATGCCGATTGGTTTAATTTTCTTTTTTTTACTCCCGGAATTTATCAAGTCATTGATCCGATTATAAATATTTAGGTCAAAATTAATAAAAAACTTACAAGTTTTTGAGTTGTCAATAACCGTTGTTTTCATAGAATCAATCGGTATCAATAACAAACATATACCCATTATTCCAAAATATACAAATGCCCGAAACGCGGCGAGGATAGCCCCGCCAACTCGTTCAAGGACAGCAAAATCTCCGTTCCCCACGACACTCAATAATCTTTCCAGCACTTTTATAAAAATAAAAATCCCGGCGGAAATAATAAAGAACGATATCGATTTTGTCCATTTTTGAAATAAAAATCCAAAAATTGCTTCCGATATGAAACAGTAATACCCTATAGCAAAATAGAGAAGGACAACTCCGCCGACTAACGAAAGAATCTGTCCGCCGACACCGATCCGTAATCCTTTATAAACTATACCCAATAAAAGAATTACAAAAAGTACGTCCAACCAATTAATTTCATTTAATATTTCAGGCAAGGCTTACCCCTTAATGGAAACAGGAGTATATCATATAAAAATTAGGTTGTCAAACCCGTGAGGAAGAAAAGAAAAGCAAATATTATACCTTTTTAAAAGTTAACATCAGACGCATTTGTAATTTGTATAAGGGCGCACACGCGGGTGCGCCCCTACGATTTTAAACCACTCGCCTTACAATCCATTTCGCGGCGCCTACGGTATTGATCATTCTGCACAAATGACCCGTTTTACAATTTATTTTACGCCGTCACCTTCGTAGGGGCGGACCCATGTGTCCGCCCTTTGTTCATTGAACGATTAATGTTTTTTCGTTTTATTCGGACAAGCACGGGCGAGCTTGCCCTACACAATTACTGTATCTGACGAGCACAAAATATTGTGCCCCTACGTATTTTACCAATAAATTCTGTCGGTTATCGGTTATTTTTCTCCGCCGCATCCGTAGGGGCGGACCCATGTATCCGCCCTTTGTTCATTTTATTTGAATTGAGGGCGCCCCTACTATCAAAAAATTTTCGCGCGTGTCAATATCTGTCACCTTTACCTTAATAATACCGCCTTCATTCCAATTCAAGGCGTTTGATCTGACTTTTATGTATTCACCGGTATAGCCTTC
>CAYPYT010000109.1:0-3115 GCA_964415105.1 uncultured Planctomycetia bacterium
CGAAGGTTTTGGGCGGTGTTCTCATTTGGTTGCAAATGTAAACCGTAAGTGGTATATTAGTTTACAATATGAAGAATATTGATGCTGAAAGAGTGTTGTCTCTGCCTTTGGATGAGTTGATTTTGAATGCAAACCGCCTTCGCGAGGAGCATTGCGGCAGTGAGATCGAGGCGTGCGGTATTATAAACGCGAAGAGCGGGGTGTGCCGGGAGGATTGCAGGTTTTGTTCCCAGTCGGTATATCACAAAACGGATATTAAGAGGTATTCGCTGGTTGATGCGGGGGAAATAGTTCGCGCGGCAGGGAAAGCCGAGGAGAATGGAGCTAAGCGTTTCGGTATTGTTACAAGCGGCAATCGTCTTTCGCGGGCGGAAATCGGGATCATCTCGGGCGCCCTTGAAAGTATCAGGCAAAATTTGAATATACTGCCATGCGCCTCGCTGGGCAGTGTTGGGAAAAAGGATCTATCCATTCTAAAAAGCGCGGGTCTTGTAAGATATCATCACAATTTGGAAACCTCGGAACGTTTTTATCCTAAAATAGTTACCACCCACAAGTTTGATGAAAGGGTGCGTACTGTTAAGCTCGCTAAATCAGTCGGGCTTGAAGTTTGTTCCGGCGGAATTTTTGGTGTGGGGGAGACCATGCGGGATCGCCTGGATTTGGCTCGTTTACTAAAAGAGCTTGAGGTGGATGCCGTGCCATTGAATTTCTTAATGCCGATTAAAGGCACACCTTTTGAGAATAAAATAACTATCTCACCCGCGGACGCGGTTAAAACAACCGCCCTATTCCGGATAATACTTGAAAACCGAGATATTAAGATCGTCGCGGGAAGAGAATCCCTACTCAAGGATTTTCAAGCTCTTTTGTATATGGCCGGAGCTAACGGGATGATGATAGGAGGATATCTTACAAAGCAAGGCCGTTCGTTAAAAGAAGACCGGGATTTAATTAAACAGGCGCAAGAATTATGGAGCAAAAAGTAAAAAAATTTCTTAACGAACGAAAACAACAGGGACTCTTGAGAAGCTTAACTGTGGTTTCTTCCAGGGATAAAGGAAGAATTTGTATCGACGAAAAAGAATATATTGATCTATCCTCAAATGATTATCTTGGATTGTCTCAACATCCTGAGATCATAAAAAAAGCGCGCGAAGCGGCTCTCCTTGGTTCAGGAACCGCCGCGTCCAGACTTATGACCGGCAGTACTTTTCTGCATAATAAGTTGGAAGAACGTATAGCGGAATTTAAGGGGAAACCGTCAGCTCTTATTTTTAATTCCGGCTATCAAGCGAATGTGGGGATAATAAGCGCGCTTTTGGGAAAAGGTGACGTAGTTTTTTCAGATAGGCTTAATCATGCCAGTATTGTTGACGGGATTCGACTTTCCAGCGCGAAATTGTTCAGGTTCAAGCACAATAACGCGACGCATCTCAAAGAACTTTTAGAAAGGGAAAGGCATAACTATTCGAACGCGTTCATTATTACTGAGACCGTATTCAGTATGGATGGGGATATTTCGCCGCTCAAGGATATTGTACTCTTAAAAGAGAAATACGATTGTATGGTTATGGTCGATGAGGCGCACGCGACAGGTATATTCGGGCCAAACGGAAGCGGGATAGCTCAAAAAGAAGGAGTAACAGATAAAATAGACATTATTATGGGCACTTTCAGCAAGGCATTAGGGAGTTTTGGGGCGTACGCGGCGATGTCAAAAGAGTTAAAAATATATTTGATCAATACTTGCCGCAGTTTTATTTATTCTACGGCGCTCCCTCCCGCGGTCATAGCGGCTAATATTGCCGCGATAGACGTTGTAAAAAATGAACCCTATCGCGGAGAGGCTCTTTTGGCAAATGCCGATCACTTGAGAAAACGTCTTACTGAAGAAGGATTTAACGTGAAGGGGAATTCTCAGATCATTCCCGTAATGATCGGCAGTAACGAAGACGCGGTTTCTGTGAGTGAGTTTTTGAAACGAAAAGGGTATTGGACACTCGCGGTAAGACCGCCGACAGTTCCCAAAGGTGAGGCGCGTCTTAGGTTATCTGTATGTTTTCATCACGACAAAAAAGTGATTGATAGATTTATTAAAGAGATTGGATCCCCGCATTCGCGAGGATGACAAAAGTGGGAGATGACGGGGACGCTATGGACAAGATGGTAATAATCAGAAATTTTTCCAAAAACGCGGCAAGTTACGACGAGCATTCGAAAATTCAGAAGAAATGCGCGGAAATACTTATAACAAGCGGCGGGAAAAAAGAAAAAATCCGGAACATATTGGAGATAGGATGCGGGACAGGAGGCTATACCCGCCTTTTAAGAAAAGAATATAAGCGCGCCGAGATAAAAGCCGTAGACATATCTGAGAAAATGATACGGCAGGCAAGCGGTAAGATAATGGATAAAGGAATTCAGTTTGAGGTGTGTGACGGCGAAAAAATATTTTTTAAGAAAAAATTTGATCTTATTACGTCAAACGCGAGTTTTCAATGGTTTAGTGATATTAGCCGGGCTTTAGAGAGATTTTCCGAATTCATTACCGATAACGGGAGTTTAAACTTTTCAATATATGGTCCGGAAACATTTAAAGAGCTGAACAAGGTTGTTGAAATTTATTTCGGGCGGGGGCAGTGTTTGAGTTCCAGTCGATTTATGTCTTTCGATAGATTGGAATATTCACTTAAGAGATGTTTTTCAAGAACGGAGATCAGAAAGAAAAGTTTTGAAGTGAAATTTCCTTCTTTACGGAATTTTTTGCGCGTTATCAAAAAAAGCGGAGCAAGAGGAGAAGGGCTGTCCGGAGGTGTTTTTTTAGGACGAAAAGCGATGGAAAATATGGAAAAAATATATATCGAAAAATTCGGTACGATCACGGCAACGCACGAGGTGTATTTTTGCAAAGCGCGGAAATGAATAAAGGAATTTTTATAACGGGAACGGATACCGCCGTCGGTAAAACGATCATAACCGGTCTTTTGGGGAGATTTTTTGCTGAACAAGGAATAAATGTGATCACCCAGAAATGGGTCGGGACGGCCTGCGGCGAATTTTCGGAAGATATAGATACTCATTTGCGATTAATGGGAATGGAAAGACAAAAAAT
>CAYPYT010000109.1:3215-4982 GCA_964415105.1 uncultured Planctomycetia bacterium
GCGAAAAACAAATTAGGCGCGATAAATCATACATTGCTTACGATCGAGGCTTTGAAAAAAAGAAATCTTAAGATGATCGGTGTGATATTTAATCGTACCGCTGAACAACAAGACGAGATCATATTAAAAGACAATTTGGAAATTATAGAAAAATTGTCCGGTATAAAAGTTTTAGGCGAAGTTTGTTACAGCGAAAATGAAGAGGCGCTTTACGAAATGTTTAGGCCCATAGGCGAAAACGTTTTCCGTCTTGTTAATAACACATAACGAAAACAACATTGATCGTTCAAAGAGAAAAGGGCGGACACATGGGGCGGGTCCCTACGAAGATGGTGATTAGAAACATTATGAATAATTTAATCCGAAAAGATTTGAGCTATGTGTGGCATCCTTATACACAGATGAAGAATATCGAAAATTTTCCGCCTATTGTTATTGAAAAGGCAAAAGGGGCGAAAATATTCGATTCGAATGGTAAATTTTATTATGACACGATTTCCAGCTGGTGGTGTAATGTGCATGGTCACAATCATCCGGTGATTAAGCGCGCGGTAAAAAAACAGTTAGACGCGTTTGAACACATTATGTTCGCGGGATTTACACATAAAAACGCGGTAGAACTTGCTGAAAAACTTGTTCTTATGACACCGGATGGTTTGGATAAGGTGTTCTATTCGGACAATGGGTCAACCGCGGTTGAAGTGGCAATGAAAATGTCGTTTCAATACTGGAAAAACGTCAAAAAAAATAATAAACATTGTTTTCTTTCTTTGGATCGCGGATATCACGGAGATACTGTCGGGGCTATGTCTGTCAGCGGAGTTGATCTTTTTAACAGTGCGTTCAAACCATTGTTTTTTAAGACGTTCAAGGCGCCGGCGCCGTATTGTTATCGCTGTCAATTTTCAAAAGACAGGGATACTTGTTCCTTGGAATGCCTTTTGTCCATGGAAAAGATATTAGAGAAAAATGCCGAAAAAATTTCAGCCATACTGATCGAACCTATGTTGATGGCCGCGGGCGGGATGATCGTGTATCCGGTCAGATATTTAAAAAAGGCGCGGGCACTCGCGCATAAATATGATGTGCACTTAATAGCCGATGAGGTTGCCACGGGGTTCGGCAGGACGGGGAAAATGTTCGCGTCGGAACACGCGGGAATCACTCCGGATTTTATTTGTCTTTCAAAAGGAATAACTTCCGGATATTTGCCTATGGGGGCTACGCTTACGACAAATGAAATATTTGAATCATTTTGTGACGCGCGTGATAAATTAAAAACTTTTTATCACGGGCATACATTTACGGCGAATCCCTTGGCGTGCGCCGCGGCTAACGCCAGTATAGAGCTTTTTGAAACAGAAAATACTCTGGGAAAAATAAAACGCGTAAGTGACGCGCTTAAGTTGTTTCTCTCTCGCGCGCGCCAATTGCCGATAGTCGGCGACGTTCGGATGATAGGGGCGGTAGGCGCTATAGAACTGGTCAAGGATAAAGCGGCTAAGAAGCCGTTTGATTCTCACTCGAGAACCGGTATGGAGGTATACAGATCGGCTCTGGAAAACAATTTACTTCTCAGACCGCTTGGGAATGTTATTTATTTTTTTCTTCCCGCTTGTGTCCGGCCGGGAGAACTTGAAGATATATTCAGCCGAGCGGAACATGTGTTAAAATCGATAATAATCCCGTAGGGGCATATTGCATGTGCCCCCTTATACCAATTACGTTAATTAATTGCACATTTTAAACTACGAAATAAGTGCGTGT
>CAYPYT010000110.1:0-4939 GCA_964415105.1 uncultured Planctomycetia bacterium
ATTTTTATGGGAGGTCAGATAGTCCTATGTAACCGTTTTAAACACAAAGGATTAGGAAACATTTGGATGAAAACTTTTGACAGAACGGTTGTGGTACAAGAGAGGATATTAATGAAAACAATTACACGTACAACTTGTCGTTTATGCGGCGAAGCGTCGCTAAGTGACGTATTTTCGCTTGGAGAGCAATACATTAATGATTTTGTTCCTAAAGACAAAGTCGGGAAGGGGCTTAAAGCGCCGCTTGACTTGGTTATGTGCGATAAATGTTCATTATTACAGCTTCGCCATACGGCCCCGCAAGAACTTTTATACGCGCGCTACTATTGGTATCGATCAGGAGTGACAGATACGATGAGGAAAGCCTTAAGGGATATTACAGAGGAAATTGAAGAAGTGGTGCCGCTTAAGAGCGGGGATGTGGTTTTGGATATCGGAGCCAATGATGGTACGTTATTGGCAACATACAAAGAAAAAGGACTTCGCCGCGTGGGATGTGAGCCGGCAAATAATCTTGTGGACGCGCTAAGAGAAAATACCGATTACGTAATGCATGATTTTTGGAATTATGAGAGATATATGGAACTTGGTCGGCAATGGGGATTTGGAAAGGCGAAAGTTATAACCGCTATCGGAATGTTCTATGACCTTGAAGATCCGAATAAGTTTATTAAGGATGCGGCTCTCGCGTTAGCTGAGGACGGCGTTTTTGTCGCGCAACTAATGTGTCTTACACCCATGCTTGAGAAAAACGATCTTGGAAACATTTGTCATGAACATCTTGAGTATTATTCTTTGGATTCTTTAAAGTATCTTTTTGAAAAAAATGGGCTTGAAATGTTCAAGATTGAAGAAAATAGTGTAAATGGAGGAAGTTACCGGATTTTCGCGCGGCATAATAAGGGGACGGGGATATCATACGAAGAGAAAATTACGCTTAGCGATATCTTAGCGTTTGCCGATCGAGTTCAGGATAACCGAGACAGGTGTGTGAAATTTATCAAAGAAGAAGTCGCCAAAGGTAAAAGTGTGTATGTTTACGGAGCATCTACCAAGGGAAATGTAATTTTGCAATATTATGGACTTGATCATACTGTGATTACAGCGGCCGTTGAAAGAAGTCCCGAAAAATGGGGTAAATACACGATTGGTACGTGGATTCCCATTATATCCGAAGAAGAAGCGCGTTCATGTCAGCCGGATTATTTTCTTGTTCTGCCTTGGGCTTTTTTTGATGAATTTTACGCGCGGGAAAAAGAGTGGCGTGCCGCCGGCGGAAAATTTATTGTACCACTCCCTGAATTTAGGGTGGTAGTATGAGTTTTATTCCGGAAAAAGAATACGCACAAATTTTAGAAGTCCTGCCTATTTTATGCGTGGACATAGCGGTAAGAAATTCCAAAGGTGAATATCTCCTGGTAAAACGCGGTAACGAGCCGTTAAAAGGCGAGTGGTGGGTGCCGGGAGGAAGAGTTCTTAAAGGAGAAACTTTGGAGCAGGCGGCGATCAGAAAGATAGAAGAAGAAGCCGGAATTAAGGTTGATTCTGTTAAACCAAGGGGATACTATGAAGACACGGCACATACAAACCGATTCGCCTCGTGTGTGCCGCTTCATTCTGTAAGCGTTGTTTTTTCGGCGGAAGTTGATGATTTTGACGGAGTCAAATTGGACAGCCAGAGTTTGGATTGGAAATGTTCGAGGAAATTGCCGGAGAAGTTTTTGGTAAAAAGGTTCATGAAAATGTAGGGAAGAGACCTGTCTCTTCCGTTTATCGAAACGGATTTCCCAACAGGCCCAAGTCCCTGCCAACATTTTTTAAAACAGAAAGACAATAACAATGAAAAAAGCATTAATTCTCGGAGTTACGGGGCAAGATGGAAGCTATTTGGCTGAAGTGTTGTTGGGAAAAGGGTATGAAGTTCATGGCATGGTGAGGCGTTCAGCTACGGGGAACACAAAGAATATCGATCATTTAATTCAAAATGAAGAAATTTTTGACAAGCGGTTTTTTTTGCAGAGGGGAGACTTAGCTGATCCGACCTCTCTTTTTCGTATAATTAATACGGTTGAGCCGAATGAAATTTATAACGAGGCGGATCAGGATCATGTTCGGTGGAGTTACGATATGGCCGGATATTCGGCGGATATAACCGGAGCGGCGGTTGGACGCGTATTAGAGATTATCCGGCAAGTTAATCCTTCCATACGTTTTTTCCAACCTTGTACTTCCAATATGTTCGGCAGAACAGACACCGTTCCGCAAACGGAGGAGACTCCGTTTAACCCGCAAAGTATGTACGCGTGCAGTAAAGTGTTCGCGTATCATTTGGTGCGTTATTACCGGGAAGCTTTCGGATTATTCGCTGTAAATGCCATTTTTTATAATCATGAATCACCAAGACGTACGCCGGAATATGTAACTCGTAAAATTACGCGGGCTGTGGCAAGAATAGCTCTCGGAAAACAGGATAAACTTGCTTTAGGAGATATCAGCGCGCGAATTGATTGGGGATACGCGCGGGAATATATGGAAAGCGCTTACGCGATGATGCAGTTGGATAAACCGGATGATTTTATAATAGCCACTGGCGAGGCGCATTCGGTAAGAGAATGGGCGGAGAAAGCGTTTTCAGCCGTAAATCTTGACCCTGAAAAATATTTGGTAACGGATCCATCTTTACTCAGGCCTACGAAAACGTCCACATTAATCGGGGGCATACGGAAGGCGTCCAAGGCTTTTGGGTTTTGCCCGAAAGTTAAGTTTGAAGGGCTTGTTAACCTTATGGTCGAAGCCGATTTGGAAAGGGAAAATACAAGTGAGAACAGAACATAACAAAATAAAGCTTTCTATCTGTATGCCTACGCGTAACCGCGCGAGCTTTATTGCTGAGACTCTTGAAAACGTTATCTCTCAATCTGACGAAAGGATAGAGATCGTTATAGTGGACGGTGCGTCTACGGATAATACGGAAGAAGTGGTGAAGAATTTCAAGCGGAAATTTGATAATATAGTTTATTATCGCGGCGATGAAAATCCGGGTGTTGACAGAGATATGGCAAGAACCATTGAGCTCGCGCGCGGCGAGTATTGCTGGATGCTTTCGGATGATGATCTTCTCGCGCCGGGCGCGATAAAAAGAATGTTAAAAGAGATCGAGTCCGGGTATGAAATATATCTGTCGAATGTTATCGCGTGCAGTCTTTCCATGAAGCCTTTGAGAAAAAGATTTTGGCTTTCCAGCGGAATTAAAGATAGGGTTTTCGATCTTCACAATAATAACGAACTAATAACGTATTGCAATAGCGCCAATTCAATAGGCGCGCTTTTCAGCTATATGAGTTCGATTGTGCTTTGTCGGGAAGTATGGAATAAAAACGGATATAATTATGATTTCGATGGGTCAGCATACGCGCTCGCGTCAACGCTTCTGGCGTTTACGAAGCGCGAGTGCCGCTTAAAATATATAAGAGACTCTCTTGTTTTATGGCGTAACGACAATGAAAGTTTTCAGAATGAAGGGGGGCTTGTTAAGAGGTTTCTTCTTGATTTTGACGGTTATTTAAAATTGGCGGATAAATGTTTGAATAATGACCAAAATGTAAGAAATTCATTTTTAAAGGTTATGACGCGTGAACATCCGTGGTATACAATAATCCATGTCACGTCATTTATTGATAATTCTAAAGTATGGAGTGAATTTAGGGCTAAAATGTTTAAATTTGGATATAATCCGAAAATGGTAAGATTTTGTTACATTATTGGAAGAAATAGAAATCTTGTAGCCTTGACTGTCGCGATAAAACGAAAAATAATCAAGAGTCATTGGGTACAAAAAATTATCATTTTTTTCTTTTCCAAACACAAATGCGCATGAGGCAACCTTGATAACATGATTAACATTCTCAACTATTTACTTATGTTTAATATTTTCGCAGGCGGATTTAGCTTTTTTTGCTCACCTTTCGAATTTTGTATTGGTTATCTTTTCATAATAGCGTTCTTAGCCGCGTATATATGGTGTTATCGCAGTATTGCCATCAATGCGAGCTTTTTTATCATATTCATGGTGTTAACGGTTTCTTCCGGTATGAACGTGTATTTTGGAAACAATACGGTTCTTCTTATGACAAAACAGGTTATTGGAATTTCAGCTATGGGAACCGCGTATTATTTATTGTTTAAAATCAATGGTTTTGAAATCGAAAAACTGTTTAATATTTACCTGCGAATAGCTGTGATAGTCGCGGCTATCGGAATTTTTCAGGAATTTAGCTACATGATAGGACTTAAATGCGGTTATGATTTCAAATTTTTGATACCCAAGTGGACTTTTTCGACGGCTGACTGTGGAATAATGCGGGTAAATTCGATTTTTATGGAACCGTCCCACTTCGCGATCACGATGGCTCCGGCATTTTTTGTGGCATTGTCAAACATTTTTAAAAATAATCCACTTTACATAAAATCAAAGTTAGCAAACGTACTAATAATTGCCAGTTATATTCTAACATTTTCAGCAATTGCCTATATTGGAGTTTTGATAAGCATAATGTTAATCTTGCTTAGTTTTAAAAAAATCAAATACATATTGTTGATGCTGGGAATAGTGCCACTTTTGATTTATGCTTCTTATTATCATGTGCCGGAAATACGTGGGAGAGCTGATGCCGCCATAGCAGTTGTTTCCGGAAAAAGAAAAGCAATCGATGTACACCATAGTGTTTATACCGTAATTAGTCACGCTTTTGTAGCTTATAAGAGTTTTATAAATAATCCTGTATTCGGTCATGGGTTAGGTAGTCATTCTGTTTCGTATGATCGGTTTATTCACACAGGCGCTTCGTACGGTTTTTGGAGAAAAGGCGTTTTTATAACAAATAGGATGGACGCGGCTTCCCTTTTTGTCCGATTGGTTTCTGAAACAGGTTTTGTTGGA
>CAYPYT010000111.1:0-4928 GCA_964415105.1 uncultured Planctomycetia bacterium
ATTCCGACTTCAAATATTCTTCATCTACTCCGGTTTTTATATGCGACCACGGGAGTACGTCGTTCAGCGCGTATGTCTTACAGGCGCTTTCATACAAGTCTAATCCATTCTCCTTGAACGATTCCTCCCAAATCTTAATATCAAAACACTCTAAGGAACCATCCATTACCGCGCCATTCCGCCATGCCGTATATATGACATCCGAGGTTTTTCTGTCTCCCCGAGCCAAAGCTCCCTCAAGGATTGACTGTTTCAGATCATGAAATTCAAATTTAATTTTTTTTTGTGAATAGAATCTGAATTTTTCTTTTGTTTCCCTTAAACTTTCCTCTTTTTTCATGCCCAGCCATTGAAACGGAGTATGGGCTTTTGGAACAAAAGGATTAATGCTAAGCCGAATTTCCGCGGCGGAAGAAGATACCGATCTTTTAAGCGTTGAGAGTTCCTTCGCTATACCGGCGATATTTTCAACCTCTGCTTTTGATTCCCCCGGAAAACCTACCATAAAATATAACTTCAACCTCTGCCAACCATGTCGAAACGCCAATAGGGCCGATTTACAAAGAACTTCAAAATCAATTTCTTTTCCTAAAGACTTCCTGAGCTCGGGGTCAGCCGCCTCCATGGCAAATGTCAATCCGGTTTTACGAAGTGACGATATTATACCGGGAAGTTCATAAAACGATTCATCGATTCGTACCGAAGGTATTGATATGCCTATCCCTTCACCTTCGAAATCTTTTTTTACAGCACTGACCAGTCTATGTAAATTCGGATAATTCATACTGGAAAGAGATAAAAGCGAAAAACTTTCATATCCGGTATTTTTATAGGTCTCCCTCAATATCCGCCTTATTGTTTCCGGAGTTCTGAGTCGAACAGGACGAGTAACGTTAACAGCTTGACAAAAACGGCACTTATTCGGACACCCCCGCATAATCTCAACGGAAATCCTGTCCTGAACTATTCTGATAAAAGGAACTATCTGTTTAACCGGATAATACGCGTCTTCAAGAGTTTTTACATAAACCTTTTTTATTGTTTCGGGCACACTTGGCTCCAGCGGTTTGAGCCGTAAAAATTTATTGCCGGAAAATTCCGCCTCATAGAGAGAAGGCGCGTAGATTCCTTCCGCTTTAGCGAGAGCTCTGATAATCTGTTTTCTGTTTAACTTTTTCTTTTTCAGTTCTTTGTACGAGGCTATAAATTTCAAAAAGGCCTCTTCTCCGTCACCGATAATGAAGATATCAATAAACCTCGACATCGGTTCCGGATTATAACATAAAGCCCCGCCGGCTATTACCAAAGGACCTTCCTCCCCGCGCGCGGACGAAACGGGAGGTATGCCGCCGGCATTCAAAATATCCAAAACGTTAGTGTACGTAAGTTCATAAGAAAGTGAGAATCCGATAATATCAAATTCAGCAAGCGCCGTTTTTGATTCCAAACTGAACAATTTTTCTCCCGCGAGACGCAGGCGTTCCCGCATGTCCATTTGCGGCATAAAAACTCGTTCACAAAGGATATCATCTTTTTCATTCAGAAGATGATAAAGAATCCGCAGTCCCAAATAACTCATACCTACTTCATATGTGTCCGGATACGCTAAAACAACACTTGTTCTGTCTTTCGTAAAAGTCTTACAAACACTGTTTATTTCACCACCCGTATACCGAGCCGGTTTTTGAACTTCGTTAAGTATTTTTTGAATTTCAGTATTCATTTTATTCGGACTCCTCTTTATCCCATTCTTCTGCTTACGCTAAGCAGAAGTCCGACACTGATAAGCGTCGCGACCGTATTTGATCCGCCGTAACTGATTGCCGGTAAGGGAAGCCCTACAACCGGCATAAGTCCGATAGTCATAGCGATATTTACAACAACCTGAAAAAAGATCAACATGACCACACCCGCGGCAATTACCTTGCCCTCTATATCCGCGACATTTGACATGATCCTGATTCCTCTGGCGACAATAAGCGCGTATAGCGCTATTAAAACCAGACCTCCGACAAACCCCCATTCTTCTCCAATAACGGAAAAAATAAAATCCGTATGCCGCTCCGGTAAAAAATTTAAATAACTTTGAGTCCCCGAAAGCCATCCTTTTCCGAACATACCGCCGGAACCTACGGCAATTTTTGACTGTATAATGGTATACCCCGCGCCTAAGGGATCTAAATTCGGATTTAAAAAGACCATAAGCCTGTTTTTCTGGTAATCCTTAAGAAGTGTCCAAAAAAGAGGAACACTCGCCAGCCCCGCGCCGATAGTAAAAACGATATATTTTATTTTCTCACCTGATATGAAAAGCACCGAAAACAGTATCGGTACAAGAACAAACGCTGTCCCTAAATCCGGTTGTAAAAAAATTAATACCGCCGCCGGCAAAACCAAGAGAATACTTGCAATATAGTTCCTTATCGTCCCGATTTTTTCTCTACGATCCCCGAGAAAAGCCGCCAAAACCAAAATTACGGTTATTTTCACAAATTCGGAGGGCTGCAAAGAAACGGGCCCTAAAGCGATCCACCGTCTGGCTCCATACCTTTCTCCCCCAAACACCAAAAGAAAAATTAGAGCTATCAAATTCAGAATGTAAAAAATATACGCGTAGTTCAATATCTTCAGATAGTCTCTGCCTGCAACAAAAAAAAGAAGAAGTATCCCGATGGCGACCCAAATACTTTGTTTTATTACAAAAGCGCTAAAATGATTACTGCCCGACTGCCAATCCCAAGTCGCGCTGTATATAAAAAAAATCCCGAAAAATGCTATAAGTAAAGCCGCGGACAATAAAACTTTATCCATACGCCCCCGTACCGCTCCCATTAGTCTCCTTTTTGGTTTGTCAGTTAGCTTGTTTGCTTGTTAACCTGTTTGCCGGTTTGCCGCGCCAACATCCTCTTAATCCATTGTAGGGGCACGGCATGCCGTGCCCCTACGATGGTGGCAGACTATTCACCATTAACAGGCGCTATATTATTTCCAGTTCACGCGCTTTTTTGAACACGTCTCCCGCGGTTTCTGCCGCGTAATAACCGCCCTTACCGCCATATTCATCAAAAACCACTACCGTAAGTTTCGCGTTATCAAACGGCGCAAACCCAACAAACCATCCGTGATTTTTCTTTCCATGTGAAGTCTGGGCTGTTCCGGTTTTGCCGGCTACTATAAAATCAGATTGTTTCGCTTTAACACCTGTTCCTCTCCAAGCGTTAACAACTTCTTTTAACCCCTCGCGTATCGCTGACATATCGGCTCTTGGCAAATTTAAAAAAATCTTTTCACACGTATTCACCCTAACATCATCCACAAATTCCACCACATACGGCTTTACCAAATATCCATTATTAGCGAATACTGACATCATTCGCGCCACCTGAAGCGGAGAACATAAGAGATACCCCTGTCCTATGGCATAATTCGCGGTATCCCCTTTGTACCATTTTTCATTCAGCGTTTTTCTTTTCCACGCGCGTGACGGCAGGATTCCCGCTTTTTCGCAGGGAATATCTATTCCGGAACATTGACCGAACCCGAATTTTTTCGCGAAGGCGGATATTTTATCTACACCCGCCGCGAGTCCCATGTTGAAAAAATAAACATTGCACGAATTTTTCAACGCTTCCTTTAAAATCTGATCTCCGTGCCCGTTTTCCTTCCAACAGGAAAACCGGGTTTTTCCCAAAGTAAAACTGCCCGGACAATTAAAAATCGTATCTTCCGTTATTTCAGAATTGTCCAAGGCGCTAATCGCCGTGACAACCTTAAATACCGAACCCGGCGGATACGTACCGGAAATAGCTCTATTGAGCAGAGGATAATCCTTACTCTTAAAAACTTTTCTTAATTCCTGAGATCTATCATCATCGATAAAAATTCCGGGATCATATCCGGGAGCGCTAGCCATGGCAAGCACGGCACCCGTCTCCGGATTTAAAGCCACTATTGCCCCTTTCTTGTCTTTCAGCAAATCCTCACAGGTTTTCTGAAGTTCTGAATCGATCGTCAAATAAATATCTTTTCCCGAAAGCGGTTCTTTATATCCCAAAATAGTCGCTTCCCGACCGCGATGATCAACTTCAATCTGCTTTCCGCCGTTTGTACCGCGCAAATATTCGTCATAAAACTTTTCTATTCCGTCTCTGCCGACCAAATCATTAATTCTATACCCATAATGTTTTAATCTCTCAAATTCGGAACGGTTAATACTCCCTACGTAACCGACTACATGCGCCGCTGAATCTCCGCGTAAATACTTTCGTTTAGCCGAAACTTCAAGCAGAAGATCAGGATAATTCATCTCCAGCTCTTCCATATGAACAGCTTTCTCCATGCCGATATCAGAGGCAATACTGACAGGAGAATACGGAATTTTTCCGGCCTCTTTAATCTTTGAAGAGACAACTTCTTCCGGCAGATCAAGAACCTCGCTTAGAACACTAATCAAAGAATCCGCGTCTTTTATCCTATGGTACATGACCGACACGTTAAAAGATAGAACATCTTCCACAAGCGCTTTTCCGTTACGATCAAAAATACTGCCGCGGGGAGCCATCAGAGGTACAACTTTTAACCTGTTTTCTTCCGACATAACGCTGTACTTTTCATACATGCCAACCTGAGCATAAAAGAGCCCCGCGAGAAGTACGGCCGTGGCAATAATCAGTATTAAAGAAAAAACCCCAACTCTCATCCCTAAAAATTCCTTTTTGGAGAAAATTCGTAGGGACACACGCAATGTGCCCCTACGAACGACCCATCATAATCCATCGTACGGGCACGGCATGCCGTTCCCTTACAATGGGACAATTCACCTTTCACTATTCACGCGCGCCGAGACCCGCCCCTACGTAAAACCAACAAACCACGCCAATATCCTCGTAGGTTGGTAGCGCTCTTTGCTACCATCCTACGAGGTTGTT
>CAYPYT010000112.1:0-4803 GCA_964415105.1 uncultured Planctomycetia bacterium
TGAACACATAAATACACGCACTTATTTCGTAGTTTAAAATGTGCAATTAATTAACATAATTGGTATTACTACCAACCTCACAGGTTGGTAATAACTTCGTAGGGGCGCACCCATGTGTGCGCCCTAATGGATCGAACAATGAAAAAGGGCGGACACGGGGGTCCGCCCCTACGAATGTCGCGGTGCGAAATAAATTGTAAAACGAACCATTCGTGCGAAATGGATTGTAAAACGGGGGGGGTGTGTTAAACGATCAATCCCGTAAGGGCACATTGCATGTGCCCTTACAATTCGAATAAAAAGAACAAAGGGCGGACACGCGGGTCCGCCCCTACGAGATTAACCTCAATCCTCCTTTTCAAATGTGTCCCCCCTTTTGAAAAAGGGGGTTAGTCGGGGTCGGCTCATGCTATGAGATTCCATATAGGGCGCCTCGCGAGGCGCCCTTTCTCCTGCGTTAAACCAGAAACAGTCAGTCTTTTCTTGACACCTTCTCTTTATTTTTGTTATAATTCACCCGCGTGCTCTTAGAAATCCAAAACTAAAACTATCAAAGAACGTCCGTATCTACCCCAGGAGAAACACAATGAAAAAAATCATCAGCCTAACCGTAGCAATTCTATTTTTGGTAAACAATATTTCCTACGCGTTGAACGTACAGCCCGGCTCTCTCAATCCGGCCGTACGAAACGACATGTACGACGGCGCCCAGCAGCTTTGGAGAGCGAAAGTCGGCCCCGGCGGCACGTGGCTTGACAGGGTTTTGAGCAAATTGCAGAGTCGTAAGTTTATTGGAGAGAAGCCCGAGATTGAAAATATGACGTTTAACTCCTCACCGGAATATTACCCCGTGAGCTGGAAAAAGAATCCAATATTGCGCAAAACAGATTTGATAGAAGCCCTCGAATATTTTAGAGATAATGAAGCCCAAATCCCCGCGGAACTTCTTGAAATAAAAGAAGTGTATTATGAGCTGGAAAAAGGAAGAGAGGGAGAGCTCCCTCTAATGCGTATTGAAGAATATCAGTACGGTTTGGAAACTAGACACAGACTTGCTGTTCACACAAAACTTGTCCAGATGTGGAATCACATAAGAAAGAACGATGTTTGGTTCGATTATAAATTCGAAAACGGCGAAACACGGACAATCAGTATCGCATGGGGAATATTTTATCAAATGGCAAAACATGAAATGGCGGATCTGGGAAAAAATGGAATGTTCAGCTATTCTCCTTACAGAATGACAGAAAAAGGAGAGGTGGAAAAAGTATACAACGAGCCAAAAGGTGGCGGACATCTCGGATGGTACGTCGAAAAAGGCAAGAAGAAGATAAAAGAGGAACGCGATGAAGTTATTGCCAACCAAATCGGCGGACGATACAACATGATTAATAGCGATATCTTGTTTTGGTTTTTACAGTCATATTGTTTTTACGATTCTACGCGTTATAATAACCGGACTTTTAGAAAAAGAATGCAATGGGTTTTTAGCCGGGCAGGCAGTGAAGAAGGAGCCAGTTTTTTAAAAGAATTCCCGAAACTTTCCCAGACAGGGTTTTCCTCTTTTAAAGAAAATCAGGAAAATTTACTTTTAACCCAAGCCATCAACTACCACTTCTTCTCCAGAAAAGGCATAAAAGTCCCGAAACTTACGGTGGATCCAAAACTAATAAAAGAATTCAAAGACCGCGAATATCTCATTGTCGGAAAACCCATGTACGCCGGCGGGAAGAATGAATCCAACGATCCAATAAACGGACAAAAATGGAACTATGCTTTTAAAGGAGCGGCGCTTATCGCCGCAGGTAAGATATCATGGAATATCCAAAAAAAAGTTGATAAGTTGAATCAATTGATAGGACGAAAAGCGGTTACCGAACTGACAGTTGATGAAGTGAAAGCAATAAAGAAGGAGTTAGGTACCCACTGGGTTACTGATGCCGAATTTGATGAGATGGCAGAATTAGAGGGAGAAAAAGGGAAAGCTTTCTGCAAGCAGGTGCCCAGAGAAGCGAGATTGCCGTTTGAAATGATTGCCGCGATGTGGGAAGACGCGCGAGATGAGTCGTCAAGCGTTGCGCTCGGAGAATGGCTCGATAAAATATTCAAACGAGTGGAAACCGGTGAATTGAATCCGGATGTTGTGGAAAAAACTATTGTCGAAATGTCCACGCGGCTAAGCAGTGAAAGCGTGCCGACAATTAACGGGTTTAGTTTGGAAAGTTCAATAGAGATAGCTTTAGTGAAACGGCAGGGACAGAGAAAGGTAGAGATCCCGGCTCAAGGCCGGGATGGCAAATTAAAGGGAAATTTTGTCAAAAAGATTTACAAAAAAGTCAAAAGCAACATCGAATCTAAAAAGAAATTCCTGAAATTCAAAACGAAAGAACATAAAAGATATGGCAAAGAGCGCCAAGAATTTGACAACAAAGTTGATGACTTTATGAAGAAAGCAATAGAGAAAGAACAAGTTGTCAATTCCTCCCCTGATTCAAAGAAGATCCCGATTATAGCAAAGAGTGAGAAAGCTTTCTTCGAGAAATTAGGCAATCTTAATCTCCCCGAGGATAAAGCCCCGGAGGATTACGCAGTCATAGATTTACTGGAAACATTCGCGGCGTGTTGTGCTGATGATGTTTCGAAAGAATTAAATGAGTTCTTAGAGGAGATACGTGAACGTCTGTCTGAAGAAACAGGAATGAGGAAAAATGCAATATACAAGATATTCCGGGGGATAACTAAAACGTATATCTTTTTAGCTATTGAAAAAATGCTTACCGGTTATACCGGCGTGCGGACGGCTTCTCACACCAAAATAAGATTTTTAATCGCGTCCTATGTATTCGGCGGAACCGATAATATTCCTGAGGAATTATTTAATATGGATATTCCACCCCTTGAATATGTGAAAAAACTGCGAGTTTATATAGGCGGAAACAAAGGACTAATACCTCAACAGGCACTGAATAGTACGCCGATTTCCGGGATTTTTGAATCTTTAAAGTTTAAAGACAAAGGTGAAAACAAGGAAGCGTACATAGGTCAATTCGCGGACAAAGAAAAGACTTGGGAAAAAATTGTTGAGCTTTATTATTGCGGAGTAGTAAAAAACATTGTGTTGGTTTCTGCTGAGAATTATAAGAATAAACCTTTGGAAAACCAATACCATTTTGGACCTAATGATGCTATTTGTTCCGGCTCTGTTGTAGCGTTAGGTCAGAGCTTATGGGCGGATATTCCAGTTTTTATAGAAGCCCCACATTCAGTAGTAGCGAAATTAGGTCGAGACGGTCCGCGGAATTTATTCGTTGATCAAATAGAAGGACAACTGGTAGCAAAGATCGTCCCGGTCGAAGGGAAGGAAGAATATTGGAAAACAGTGGAAGGAGGCATAAAAAATGCGATAAATGCTTTTATTGGAGACGTAAATATAAGCATAGATACAGCTAATGGGCTTAAGCCGCTAAATGACAAGAAAAATTATGTGGTTAATTTAGATCTTATCAACTCGTTAAATGAGGAAGAGGTTAGAAGCCTTAAGGGGGACATCCCGGCGAAAGCAATTAATGAAAAAACCGGAAAGGAATATAAGTTTGAGTGTGGAGTGAAAGAGACAGATGCGGAATTTTTTGTTGAAGTTGAAGCCACGGATTTTAGTGGGATAGAAGCTTTGGGGGGAAACATACGAGTGATATTGCCGGATTCTGTTTTGCCTAAAGATAAAGTTACAGTCCCTCGGGACTATGCGCAAAATGGACCCGGTAGAATTATCTCCGATTACACCGCGCCGCTTTATAAGGACGAAGGACCGGGGGTGATTAAACCGTTGGATGCGGAAAAGCGATATCGGGTTTGGCAAGGCGTGAATGCTTCGAGAGAAGAGAATCTTGAGATTTTTATTCCGCAGTCTGTGCAGTTAACGGATGACATGCAAAAGAAGCTCATAGAAGTAAAAGCATCTATGCGGAAAATAGGAAAGGTATTGCTGTGGGAGAGATATAGCGCGGAGGGGGATAGTGTGGATGAATTTTTTGAAACACTTGGAAGAAACAAAGAGAATACCAAGAGAATAGTTTTAACGGATGATGAGACAGTTCCATTGCTTCTTTGTCAAATAGAGACGAAGGAAGAAATCGCAAACTTGTTTAGGGATATTAAAATGATCAACGTATGTCTGCCGGGCTCTTTAGATGAAGACGGGCGAACAAAGTGGCAGATGCATTTATTTATGACAGCGTTTTTGGCGCGTCTTCTTGAGCCGGGAGATAAGTATTTTAATGATATCCGGATTCTTTTGGAAGATATGCTGGAGGGGTGTTTTACCCCGGACGTTGATGTAAAAGACTTTGTCGGGATGCTGTCCTCGAAAGAAGATGAACACACTCCTATTCAAAAAATAAGGGAAAGGATAAAATATTTTCTATTGGATACGCCCTCAATCAGCCTGATAGAAAAATTGCGAGTTGAATGGGAAGCCATTAAGGAATATTATAAGCATCTCTAATTGAACCGAGTTACCACCAACCTCGTAGGATAGTGGTGTGAGGAGCCGCCACTAACCTACGAGGTTGGTGCTTCAGGCGAATTCGGGTAATAGAATAGTGGGAGTTCATCCTCGTAGGTTGGTAGTGTTCTTAACTACCATCCTACGAGGTTGAACTCGGGGTATTTTGTTAATGGTGGTTTATTTCCTTCCTTCACCCTTCAAAGAAATTTTACAAATATCTCTAAATCTTCCAATAATACCAGTTATACCAATTACAAAAAATAATTACCCAAAAGGAGAAGAGATCCCGGGCTTGA
>CAYPYT010000113.1:0-4797 GCA_964415105.1 uncultured Planctomycetia bacterium
ACGGAGAAACTCTCGGAGGAGGCGCGCCAGAGGCTTTTAGGTTTCATTCCGCTCGGCAGGATGGGACAGGCGGAAGATGTGGCTAAACTGGCTCTTTTTTTGGCGTGTGAAGATTCAGGATATATTACAGGTCAAGTTGTACAGGTGGATGGCGGTATGGTGATGTGAAGAATAAGAAAACTTGTGATACGTGTTTCGCGTAAAAACACATTAGGCGAATTCGCGAAAAAAGGAGGAAAAATGTCTGAGATATCGGAAAAAGTCAAATCGATCGTGGCCGAACAGCTGGGCGTTAAAATTGAAGAAGTAAAAGAAGATGCCAAGTTTATTGATGATCTTGGAGCTGATTCTTTGGATACAGTTGAACTTGTTATGGCTCTTGAAGAAGAATTCGGCGCGGAAATTCCGGATGAAGATGCTGAAAAATTAACAACGGTCGGAGAAGCGATCACCTACATTTCAGAAAAAGGTTCATCGAAATAGAGAAAAGTAGAATAAAAACAATAACCAGTACGGGACAATGAGAAAAATTCAGCTCCTGAGTTAGAGATAACAAATAATAGATTTTTCAATTAAAAGTCCCGGGAATAGAGTTTAAGAAATGGCTGAAGCGCGAAGAGTAGTTCTTACGGGAGTAGGTGCCGTTACTCCCGTGGGGAACAATGTCAAAGACTTTTGGGAAGCTGTTATAAACGGCAAATCCGGAGTGGCTCGTCTTACCGCTTTTGATCCCGCACCTTTCAATTCATGGGTTGCCGCTGAAGTGAAGAATTTCAACGCGACCCTCTATATGACTTCAAAACAAGAAAAACGACTTGATCCGTTCGTGAAATATGCCATTGCGGCGGCAAAGATGGCAATTGAAGACTGCGGGCTTCAAAGAGAAAAAATAAACCTTGAAAGGGCCGGAGTTTATATTGGTTCAGGTATAGGCGGTCTTCATACCGTTGAAGTGGAACATAAGAAATATTTGGAATCTGTTGATGAGGAGAAAGCCGCTTCAAGGATCTCTCCGTTTCTGATTCCGATGTTAATTGTGAATATGGCTTCGGGGTTAGTTTCCGTTGAGCTTGGGTTTCAGGGACCAAATTCGGCGGCGGTTACCGCTTGTGCTACTGCCAGCCATTCCATCGGAGATGCCTTTAAGATTATACAGCGAAACGACGCGGATATCATGGTTGCCGGCGGGTCTGAAGCCGCGATCACAAAAATGGGTTTTGGCGGGTTTTGCGCGTTAAAAGCGCTTTCAAAACGTAAAACCGAGTTTGAAAAGGCTTCAAGGCCTTTTGATCGGGAACGGGACGGGTTTGTGATGGGAGAGGGCGCCGCGGTTGTTGTAATAGAAGAATTGGAATACGCGAAAAAACGCGGGGCTCACATATATTGCGAGTTAGTCGGGTATGGTATGAGCGGAGACGCTTATCATATGACGGCTCCGGATCCAAAGGGTTCAGGCGCTGTCAGATGTATGAACATAGCGCTTGAAGATGCCGGAGTAAACCTTGAAGATGTTGACTATGTAAATGCGCATGGTACGTCAACATACTTAAACGATAAAATGGAATCAGGTGCTATTAAGGCGGTTTTTGGTAAACATGCTTATAAACTTGCGGTTAGTTCTACCAAAGGCGTTACCGGGCACATGCTTGGAGCGACCGGCGCGGCTGAACTTATTGCCTGTGCTAAAGCCATTGAAAATAAAATTATACCTCCGACTATCAACTATGAATATCCTGATCCCGATTGCGATTTAGATTATGTTCCCAACAAAGCAAGGGAAGCTGAAGTAAACGTGGCTATAAGTAATTCTCTCGGGTTTGGCGGGCATAACGTAACCCTGGTAGTTAAAAAATTTAAAGATTAGAAGTTTGACGCGGCGTATAGGGAAAGATTATTCGCGAATGGTGGATAGTAAGAAAACGTGAAAGCTTAAATTGATCCATTAGGCTGAAATCCCATCCGTTTCGTCTGTCGTATTGAATTTTTTGTTTTTCCGCGGGACTGTTTAATAGACGTTTAGTGCTAGCACTCTGCAAGGATTTCATCTCTACGGGGATCGGTATTATTCCGGAATTATACTTTTAATCGCGTAAAACAAGGAGCAAGAAGTATGGATTATCTTTTAACCGAAGAACAACAGATGATAAAAGATCTATGTCGGCAAATAGCGGAAGAAAAAATCAAACCCGTGGCCGCTGAGTATGACGAAAAAGCCGAATTTCCGTGGGATTTAGTGAAAATATTTGCTGAATCCGATATTTGCGGAGTATATATTCCCGAAGAGTACGGCGGAATGGGCGGCGGCGTGTTTGAAATGGCAATAGCCGCGGAAGAACTTTCTTGGGGATGCGGAGGTATTGCCTTGGCGTTCGCGGCGACCGGGTTAGGCACATATCCTATTCTTCTTTACGGCAACCAGGAACAAAAGGCGAAATATCTTCCGGATATAGCTTCGGGCAAAAAACTCGCGGCTTTCGCTATCACAGAATCCGAAGCCGGTTCAGACGCCGGAGGCATAAAGACCGTGGCCCGGAAGGACGGCGACAGTTATATTCTTAACGGTACTAAACAATGGATAACAAACGGAGGCGAAGCCGAGATATATACAGTGATAGCTATGACAGATAAAACAAAGGGACCTCGCGGCGCGAGCGCTTTCATAGTTGACAAGAATACTCCGGGAGTAAGCTTCGGGAAAAAAGAAAATAAATTGGGGATCAGGGCTTCCGCGACAAGAGAAGTTATTTTTACGGATTGCCGTGTGCCTAAAGAAAATCTTCTCGGCAGGGAAGGACTCGGATTTATTGTCGCGATGAAAACATTCGACCATTCCCGTCCGGGTGTAGCCGCGCAGGCTTTAGGTATCGCGCAAAGAGCGTTGGACGAGGCAGTTCAATATTCTCACGAAAGAAAACAGTTCGGGGCCTCGATATCTTCTTTTCAGGGCATTCAGTTCATGCTTGCGGATATGGCTATCGCGGTGGAAGCATCCCGCGCGCTGATATATTCCGCCGCGCGCATGATAGATTCAGGCGCGAAAAATGTGGCAAAGATATCCGCTATTTGTAAAACATTCGCGTCTGATACCGCGATGAAAGTTACGACCGACGCGGTACAGATTTTCGGCGGCTACGGATATATGAAAGAATATCCGGTTGAAAAGTTAATGAGGGACGCGAAAATAACACAAATTTATGAGGGAACAAATCAAATACAAAGAAGCGTTATCGCTTCCGCTCTTATCAAGGAAGGCCTCGCGAAAAAATAAATGGTGAAGAGTGTTTGGTAAATAATGAATGGTCTTTGGAAATATCGTAGGGGCGGACCCATGTGTCCGCCCGTAAGAACAGTGAAAGGTGAATCTTCCGCCATCAACCTCGTAGGATGGTAGTAAAGAGCACTACCAACCTACGAGGATGTTGGCGGCGTGAATAGTGTTTGGTGAATGGGTGTTGGAGGTTCGTAGGGGCGGACCCATGTGTCCGCCCTTGAATTGCGAAACGAATTGTGGGGATAGGCTCGACCGTCCCTGTCCGAATAAAATAAAAAACATCGATTCGAAAATCTCACGGAAAAAATATTTATGAAAATTATCGTGCTTATAAAACAAGTTCCCGATACGACGGATGTAAAGATTGATCCGGAAACAAACACTCTTAAAAGAGAAGGGGTAGAATCCATTATTAACCCTTTTGATATGTACGCGATAGAAGAAGCGCTTCGCGTTAAAGAGAACTTAGGCTCCGCGGCGGAAGTGATAGTCCTCAGCATGGGCCCTCCTCAGGCGAAGGAAGCTTTAAAAGAAGCGATATCTATGGGATGTGACCGGGCTATTTTGGTAAGTGACAGAAAATTTGCCGGCAGTGATACTTGGGCGACAAGTTATACGCTTTCTCAGGCTATAAAAAAAATAGGGGATTTTAAACTTATTTTATGCGGGAAACAAGCGTCCGACGGAGATACCGCGCAGGTAGGCCCCGGAGTTTCCACTCATCTCAATGTTCCGCAAGTTACTTATGTGAAAAAAATCGAAAAAATTTCTGCCGATGAAGCGCGAGTCGAGCGTATGACCGAAGAAGGGTATGATATTGTTGAAACTCCGCTTCCGGCGCTTTTGACGGTAGTCAAGGAAATCAATGAGCCGCGTTTACCTTCTTTAAAAGGCAAAATGCGGGCGAAAAAAGCTGAAATTCCTATTTGGACGGCGGAGGATCTTTGTTGTCAGGAAGATAAGATCGGTCTTGACGGGTCTCCGACAAGGGTATTAAAAATTTTCACGCCTTCTCAAAGAAAAGGCGGCGAAATTCTTGAGGGAGAAGCTCCCGAAAAAGCAAAAAAACTGGCAATTCTTATTAAAGAGGTTATTATCGGTTAAGGCTAAAGACATGCCTAAACACTGCCGTTTTATGTTTTGAATTGCGTTTTCAGTATGTGGCATATAGATATATCGTCACTGGTTTTAGGAGAAGTTTATGCCGGAGAAAAACTGGATAAAAGTATTGAGTGAAAAATGCGCGGGGTGCACCCTTTGCGTGAAAGCGTGTCCTTTCGGCGCGATCGCGATGAAAGATAAAAAGGCGGTTATAGATCTTTCAAAGTGCAACTTGTGCGGGGCCTGCCGGGAGGTATGTAAATTTGAAGCGATAATAATCGAAAAAAAAGAAGCGGTCAGATCAACGGATTTTTCTTTATATGAAGACGTGTGGGTGTTTTGCGAGCAGAAAAAAAGTAAAGTGCAATCTATATCTTTCGAACTTTTGGGTAAAGGGCGTGAACTCGCGGATAAACTTGGAGTGA
>CAYPYT010000114.1:0-4682 GCA_964415105.1 uncultured Planctomycetia bacterium
CCGGCATGATATCCCGATAGAACAGACCAAAAAGAAATTGTACAGCATAGACCGTAACGCGTGGGGGATTAGCGCCGAAGGCGGCAGTCTTGAGGATCCGGAGGCGGAACCCCCGGCAGATAGTTTTATCAGCGTAACACGCGCGGAGGACGCGCCGCCAAAAGCGGAATATGTGACTATAACGTTTGAAAAAGGTGTTCCCGTAACCTTAAACGGAAAAAAAACATCTTCAGTTGAATTGGTTGAAACCTTAAACATAATCGGGGGTAAGCACGGTATCGGACGAGTTGATATGGTTGAGGATAGGCTTGTTGGAATTAAGTCGCGCGAAATATACGAAGCGCCCGCGTCCGAGATCCTTTACGCGGCGCATACCTCACTTGAAGAACTTGTGCTTGATCGGGAAACGCGTAAGTTTAAGGAGATCGCGGCAGTACGTTATTCGGAACTGATTTATAACGGGTTATGGTTCACTCCGCTGAAAGACGCGATTGACGTTTTTATCGATAAAACTCAAGACAATGTTTCGGGAGAAGTGAAAGTTAAGCTGTATAAAGGTAATGTAACCGTTTGCGGCAGGAAGAGTGAATCGTCACGTTATAGAATGGAACTTGCGACTTACGGAGAAGGTGACGTTTTTGATCAGTCTTCGGCAAAAGGTTTTATTGATCTTTGGGTCTTGCCGTTTAAATCGTAAGGGCACGGCATGCCGTGCCCCTACGATAGGGCGCGGGGTTTGGTAGTCCTTCGTAGGGGCGGACCCGTGTGTCCGCCCGTGAATCTTTTTTTTTGCTTTGGTATTTTAATTTATTTTGTCATCCAAAAAGGAGTTATCATGGGTAAATTATGGGGGGGGAGGTTTTCGGAGGAAAATATTAGTCCGGAAGTCCTGGATTTTACATCCAGCCTTTCCGTTGACAAAGAGCTCGCGGAATATGATTGCCTTAGTAATATGGTTCAGGTTGAGATGCTGGCGAAATGCGGTTTGATTTCCGGCGAAGAGGAAAAGAAACTTCTATGTGTTCTGGAGGAACTATTGGTTTCGATAAAGGAAAATAGTCTCCGGCTCGGAGAATATGAGGATATCCACTCCTTAATACAGGGGTATGTGCAAGAGCGTTTGCCGCTCATAGCAAAAAAACTGCATACCGGCCGGTCTCGGAATGAGCAGGTGGTTAATGATGTAAGGTTGTATTGCGTGAAAAGCATCAGCTCCATATCGGAGCTTATCTCAAACCTGCAGAAAAGTCTGCTCGAAAAAGCGGAGAAAATAACGGATGTTATTGTTCCGGGATATACTCATCTTAATCGGGCTCAGCCGATTCTCTTCGCGCATTTGCTGATGGGGTATGTTGAAATGCTGGGGCGTGATCACGGAAGGCTGAAAGATGCCTCGGCGCGCGTAAATGTTTCGGTTATGGGTTCGGGCGCGATCGCGGGGTCCGCGCTTAAACTTGACAGGAATTTTCTCGCGAAAAAAATGGGATTTGAAAAAATTTCAACAAACAGCATTGACGCGGTCAGTGATAGGGATTTTATCGCGGAATTTGTCTCCGGCATTTGTTTGATATCGGTACACTTATCAAGGATATCGGAGGATTTTATATTGTACAGCACCCGGGAGTTCGGGTTTTTAGAGATAGGAGCGGAATATTGTACGGGAAGTTCTCTGATGCCGCAGAAAAAGAATCCTGATGTTTTAGAACTTATCCGCGGGAAGAGTTCTCACATAATAGGCGCGCTTAACAGTCTTTTAATCCTGATGAAGGGTCTTCCTCATTCTTACAACAGGGATCTTCAGGAAGACAAAAAACCTTTATTCGAATCGGTAAAAACGATCACCCAAGAATTAAAGATCATGGCCCGTTTGGTTGATTCGATCAGCGTGAAAAAAGAAACCGCTCTTAAGATGCTTGAAGATGAATTTATTTACGCGACAGATATGGCGGAATATCTGGTGAATAAACGCTTAGCGTTCAAAGACGCGCATGATATTGTGGGCAAGATCATTAAACATTGCGATGAGGCCGGGCTTAATATTTCGGATCTGTCAATATCGGAATTGAAGAATTTTTCCGAGAAATTTGACGAAGATGTTTACGCGCTTTTAAACGCGCAAGTTTCAGTCGAAAACAAAAAAACAGAAGGAAGCACAAATCCGGTTTTCGTGAAAAAAGAAATCGCGCGTTGGAAGAAAAAATTAGCCGGTTAGTCTGTTAGTTTGTTAGCCAGTTAAATAGTTAACCAGTTTGCCGTTTTGTCTGTTAGCCGGTTCCCTCTCCCCTTTGGGGCTGTCCATTGCCCATAAGTTCGGGAGGGGAGTAATTGTTTGTTGGGTTTTGTTATTTTTATGTTATGGATTCCCGCGTTCGCGGGAATGACAAAAGGGGCGGGAATGACAAAAGGGGCGGGAATGACAACAAGGGGCGGGAATGACAACAAGGGGCGCGGGAATTGCAACAAGGAGCGTGGGAATGGTACCCCCCCCCTTTTTTTTTGTTTTGTCATCCCCGCGAACAGACTGTGTCAAAAGGCGGAGACTTTTTTCAAAGTGGAGGGTATCTCCACAAGAACACCTAAAAAAAATTGTCATCCTCGCGAATGCGGGGATCTGTAAAACCTAAACCGGACATTCATAAAAGGGGTGGTATGCATAAGTTCAAATATAAAAACGGGATTTTGCACTGCGAAAATGTTTCGATAGAAGAAGTGGTCAAAAGCCATTCTACGCCGTTTTATTTGTATAGTTCGGAAACAATAATGGATCATTTCAATAAGATCAAAGAAGCGTTTAAGGAGATCGATCCGCTTATTTGTTTTTCGATGAAGTCGAATTCAAATTTGAGTATATGTAAGGCGCTTGTAAGTGCCGGAGCGGGGCTTGATATTGTTTCAGGCGGAGAACTTTATAAGGCTCTTAAGATCGGCTGTGCGGGTGAAAAAATAGTATACGCTAGTGTGGGGAAGACTGAAGATGAAATTCAGATGGCGATACGGAAAGGTATACTTTTTTTTAACGTTGAATCGGTTCCTGAACTGATCATGATCGATACCGTCGCGAAACGATTAAAAAAAAGACCCAATGTGGCTTTAAGGATCAATCCGGATGTAAAGGCTGATACCCATGATTATATAACAACCGGGACAAAAGAAAAAAAATTCGGAATAGATTTTAAGGTAGCGGAAGAAATTTTTGATAACGCGAATAAGTATTCCGATGTTGTGCTTAACGGAATTCATCTGCATATTGGATCTCAAATAACGGAAACAGCTCCTTTTGTCAGCGCTATAAAAAAAGTACTTAAATTTATCGATGAAAAGAGTATAGACATAAAATGGATTAATCTCGGCGGCGGGTTCGGGATTGTATATGACAAAGAAAATTCGATTAGCGCTAAAGAATTCGCTAAGGCTTTAATTCCGATCATTAAAGATAAACCTTATAAATTCATTTTTGAACCCGGACGGTTTATTGTCGGAAACGGCGGTGTTCTGGTGACGAAGGTGATATACCTCAAGACGGGCGCCGGAGGGAAACAATTCGCGATTGTTGACGCGGGTATGAATGATCTTTTAAGGCCGAGTCTCTATGGCGCGCATCATGATATTCTGCCGGTGGTTAAAAGTAAGCGGAAAACGCGGAAGTATGATGTCGTCGGGCCGATTTGTGAAAGTGGTGATTATATCGCCTTAGACAGAGATTTGCCGGAACTTATTCCGGGTGAATATCTTTCAATTATGAGCGCGGGAGCGTATGGATTTGTTATGTCTTCGAATTATAATTCCAGACCGCGCGCCGCGGAACTTTTAGTGAAAAATGATAACGTTAAGGTAGTCCGCGCCCGCGAAACTTATCGTGATCTGATTCGCGGGGAGAAAATGTTCGGTGAATAATGTTTGTCCGCCGAAGGCGAACAACCGGCTCCGCCTTTGGCGGGCACTATGCTCTATTCATAAGAGGGGTATTTGATGAAGGAAATTTGTTTTACAAAAGCGATGGCGAGCGGTAACGATTTTATTATTATCGATAATACCGGCGCGGAATTAAGTGAACTGAATTCGGATTATTCTCTTATCGCGCGGGATTTATGCCGGCGAAAACTTTCTGTCGGGGCTGACGGGGTTTTGATCTTAGAAAAGTCGTCCGCGGCGGATTTTCGTATGCGTATAATCAATCCGGATGGTTCCGAAGTGGATATGTGCGGAAACGGACTTCGGTGCTCGGCTCTTTACGCGTCTACTCGCGGATGGGGAGACAAGCTTACCATAGAAACCCGTGCCGGTATTTTAGAAGCGGAAATTACACGACGCGTTGTGAAAATTAAAATGAGCACTCCCAAAGACATAAAACTTGATATTAATTTGGGTGTAGGATCAAACATTTTAAAAGTACACCATGTTAATACGGGAGTTCCCCACGCGGTGCATATCGTGGAGAACATCGAAAACTACCATGTAAAGAAGGTTGGACGCGAAATAAGGGAACATTCGGTTTTCGCGCCTCTCGGAACTAACGCTGATTTTGTAGGTGACATTGAAAAACATTACGCGCGGATCAGGACATATGAACGCGGAGTTGAAGATGAAACATTGGCTTGCGGTACGGGTATCGCCGCTTCAGCCGTTATCTTGGGTCTTTTGGGCAGAGTTGTTTCTCCCGTAAAACTTCGAACCCAAAGCGG
>CAYPYT010000115.1:0-4626 GCA_964415105.1 uncultured Planctomycetia bacterium
GAAAAGTTTTGGCCGTATTTACCACATCAAAAGACCAAAGCCCGGAAAGGCGCGATTGATAATGCCAAAAAATTTCGTATTGTGACTTACGCGCGCATACTTAATCTTGATGAACTGCGGTTGAGTCTTGCCTCAAAGGGACCTTGCGTTATCGGTGTTGAAGTTTTTGGAGGGATGATGAACACTAAAACAGGTCTTGTGCCGATGCCTGCGAAAAATGAAAGCAGTTTGGGAGGTCACGCGATTTGTCCGGTAGGTTACGATGATAAAAAGAAAGTTATCAAATTTAAGAATTCATGGTCAGGGGAATGGGGGCGGAATGGTTACGGATTTTTACCTTATGCATATGTTGAGCGCTATATGATAGACGCCTGGAGCTCGGTAGATATTGATGATCCCCATCCGCTTACTTAAGGGGGTCATACTTAAGGGGGTCAGGTCTCAACTTTCAACAAAAAAAGCGCAATACCAATTTTCCTATTTCAAAATTCTGTTAGTTGTATCGTCAAAAAAGATTACCTTCCAAGGGGATTTATCTACCGGCGTTTTTTTTTGTTGAAAGTTGAGATCTGACCCCATATTGTGCTCGAGACAGGGAATAAAAGCAGGCAATACCGAAAAGTGTTATTCCTCCGGCGAACCAGAATACACTGTTTATTCCGATTTTATCCATAACTATACCGAGTAGAATTGGAGAGAGTGCCATTCCCGCGCTCATCCCCGAAGAAAATATTCCCATCGACGCGCCCATACTGCCGTTTTTTCCGATATTGACAATTATGGCGGAACTCGCCGGAATAGATATCGCGCTGGCGAGGCCTATCAGAGAACTAACTATCAAAAGGCTCGTAAAATTGGAACAAAAAGGTATCAATGTCAGCATAACCGCGGAGATACTCATTCCGACAAGGATCATAGAAAATTTGTTTAGCTTATCCGCGAGAATACCGAAAGGCCGTTGAAGTAAACCCGTGAGAAATAAGTTTACAGAGATAAGTATGCCGAGTTCGGATATTGAAATGTGTTTTGCCGCTCCGAAAAGAGGCAAAAATACCATGATCCCGCTTCGCGCCACTGCTTCAATAACTCTAAAAACAAGAAGACTTTTTACGGTTTTATTTTTTATTATGGTTTTAAGAGGGATAGATTTTTTTTTGTTTTCTTTTTCAGGTTGAAGGTCAGGAAGAAATATTAGCGTAGCGAGAAATGCCGCTCCGGTTAACCCTGCCATAGCGTAAAAAGCGGAAGACATTCCAAACATAGCGTCAAACATGCCTCCCAGAAAAGGTCCCGCCGCCATTCCGAGAAAAAGAGCCGTGTTAAACGTCCCCATGGCAATTCCTTCTTTGCCTTTTTCTGTAGTTTCACCAATATAGGCCATCGCGATGGGTATAATCATTGCCGAGGAAAGTCCATGAATCAGCCGGATGATCGTAAAAGAGTAAATGGTGGAAACCGAGATATAAAGCAGAGAAGTTATGGAATACAGAAAAAGCCCTGAAACTATAAGCATTTTTCTGCCTTTTTTATCAGAAAGTTTGCCGATTAAAGGTGTAAAAATTCCGCGGGAAACAGCATAAGCGGAAAATACTATCCCGAGCCATATCCCTGACGCGCCTAAATTTTTAGCATATAGAGGCATTAGAGGAGAGATAATTCCCATACCCAATACCGAAGCGAACACCGAAAGAAATAAAAGATAAAATATTTTCTTTTTCATAAACAATTAGATTATACAGCAAGCAAAGACGTAAAGAAAGAAGAATGAACATTGTAATTTGAAAAAAGGCGGACCATGTGTCCGCCCTTTTTTTATGGTAGACGTTATCCGGGCGCCAAATAAAGAATAAACAAAAAAAATTTGACAAATTCGCAAGGGCAATGTAAACTTCTGTATGTAGCCGTTAGAATGTGATAAAGTAGAAATAAATTTACAATTGGTGATTGGTGATTTTCGTAAACTAAGGGAAGTTTAAATGTTGCGGTTCTTCGGCAAAAAATTTAGCAAATAATTTTTTTTGCATAAAAAGTTAAGACCTGAAAAAGAAAGAACAAGAGGTAACCATATCGCGGGATAGGGTTACAAAGCTATGCATGCTGGAAAGTAAAGCATAGCCGGACTGCCGCGAACTTTGAATAGTTTGATAAATAGCGTTTCATGTTAGATTCCTCGACAGTTCGATTTAATTATAGGAGTTCTGATGAATATAAAAAAGTTCATCATACCTGCGATTTTAATATGCAGTCCCTACGTAATCAGCAATTACTTGGTTTTCGTTTTTCTTGTTCCTGTATTGGGTCTGCTTTATTCACCGGCAAAAACTAAAAACCTCCATTTTTTTATTTTTACACTCATAACAGCTTGTTGTGTCCTGCTTCCGCTTTTGGCTTATGACCCCGGGGTTTACCTGCTGGGTGTCGCAGTTGCGACTACTTTTGTTACAACTTTTCTGATTGTCTCCGGCAAACTTATTAATCGATTCAAAAATACGCGCTTTTCAATATTTATTCCTTCTCTTGTTTGGATCCTGCTTTTGTATGTGCTTAATTTCAGGTCACTCGCAGTCAGCGTTTTTGATGTGGGAATACTGTTTCCCTCTTCAGCGCCCGTAATCTGGTATACGGGAAGTATAGGTCTTACTTTACTGATTATCTTGTTTAATTCCGCCATCGCGCGATATTTAACAAAAAAAGACAAATTTTCATTGGTAACGGCAATTTTGCTCATGTCAATTTTTTTATTGTCACATATTTTTTCCTTAAATAGCAATTCTGCTAATTTGCATAATTCAGAAAAGTCTAAAAAAGTCGCTCTTATTCAGGGAGATGTGCCCAGAGATTCCATATTCGGCTATACGGAAAGACTGGAGAAAAGAATATCGAGATATATTGACTTAAGTGAGAAAGCCGCGAAAGAAAAGCCGGATCTTATTGTCTGGCCCGAATATACTTTCCCGGTAGATGTAATGAATGAATTTCCTAAAAAGATGCGGCCTGTTATCGACGAAATAAAAAAAACAAATGTCTGTTTCATTATAGGCTCTCTATTAATCGACCAGACTAAAGTAAAGCGCCAGTATAATAGCGCGCTTGTTTTTAAGGGCGACGGTAAGCTCGACGGCATTTATTACGCGCGGGATCCGGCGCCGTTTAATCGAAATATTCGCGTCAAGGATAAGGCGGAAGAGTTTTATCCGGACAATATGGGCATAACCTTATGTTGGGAAGAACTTAATGCGGCAATATTCAGGGATTATGTATCTAAAGGCGCGGAATATTTTGTTTCATTGTCCAGCAATACGGACCTTGATTATTCCTGGTTTAAAAGATACGCGTCATTTTTTTCAAGAGCAAGAGCGGCTGAAAATATGAGGTATTTGGCACGGTCGACACAGACAGGGATCACTCAAATTATTGATCCCTTTGGCAAAGTTGTGCTAAGACTGCCGTCAAATTGTTCAACTTTTCTGATAGGGGAGTTATATGGGATAAATGAAAAAACTTTTTATTCCAAATATGGGGATGTGATTACTAAAATTTTTGTAATTTTAATTTTTCTTCGCGCTTTTATCGGAACGATTGGAAAAAGATTGAAGCGAGGCAAGGTGGCGCGAGCATGAAAAACACACAAAATTTCATAAAAGAGACCGGTTATCCCCGGAGAGAAAGATTAAAACGCGGGAAAATGTTCAAAATTTTAAGCTGTTTTGTGGCCTTTGTGTTTTTATTTGAACAGATCGCGTTTTCTGCTGACAGGTTAGTGTATCGCCGTACTTATTCAAGCGCAAAAAGTATTTTGGCTAAGGAAACCGAGGTTGACGAGACAAGACGTATGTCGCCGGCCTATCTACAGAACGCTCAAAGAAAACATGAGCTGATCATCCAATCGAAAAACATGATAGAAGAAAATCTTGTATATTTTTTAGATAACCGTTCCCGTGCTGCGGTCTCCGCTGAAAACTTGCCTTTAAAACGGCGCACTTCACCTGACGAGCCTGGAAAACAAGTCAAATATGCCTTAAGCGATTTTGATAATAATGATAAGGCCCGGCAAATATCCGTATATAGTTACCGAGAGGATTCGCGGTCACTCGAAAAAGTGGTTTCTTACGATATCAGGGATATTGATACGGCGAGGTGGACAAGCGGTAATCTTGAGGAAATATCTAAGGAAGGTGAAGAAAAGGTGTTAGGCAGTTTTATTGAAGAAGAATATGGCGATCTCATAGATGATCTTAAGTTGAAAGAGGTTGTTTATTCCGAAATAGATACCGAGCAAAAGATTGATTATATTCTTTCTGATTTTAGAGAGGGAAAAGCGGCAGAGGTTTCTATTTATGCTTACGAAGACGGTGGAAAGATTCTTAAAGAAGTGAAGACCTTTGATATTTCTTTGATCTCGGAAAAATATGACAGCGCGGATTGGAAAGAATATATAGAAGAAGAAAATGAAACATGGAAAAAAGAAGTAGCGGAGAACGGCGAATTAACTCAAGAATTCGCGTATGAAACAAAAGACGACGAGGATAGAATAGTTTATGGTTTAAGTGAAAATGACGAAAACGGGGTATTCGGAAAACTTAGTTGTTACGACTATGAAAATAGTGATGGAACTGCTTTAAGGGC
>CAYPYT010000116.1:0-4597 GCA_964415105.1 uncultured Planctomycetia bacterium
GGGCACATGCAATGTGCCCCTACTACCTATTTTTTAAAAATGATTTCGTCGTTTTTTTTAATTATTTTCACTCCGCCGGGTAGATTCAGGGATTTTCCGCGGCGCGCGGAAATTAAAAAATAGTTCATATCCATCCAATGACGATATGTAAGCTTCTTTATGTTACCGCCGGCTTTTGTTATGAGCTCTTTAAAGATCTCTTTCCTTACCGCTTTCGGTTGAAGAATCATATCCTTGATTTTGATCGAGTTAATTCCACGGGCGCTTTTTCTATATTTCCCAATGATCTTTTCTCTTTCAGCGGATAGAAACATATAATCTTCCCGAAGCGAATCCGCTAAATTTGCCAGTGTTCGTCTAATTTTAGGATTACTCTCCTCAAGAAAAGGCAATATTTTATGCCGCGCGTAATTCCTTACAAACTTTAGGTCCAAATTACTCTTATCCTGAACAAAACATATTTTTTCTTTTTTCAAAAATTCTAAAATGTCACGCTTTTCGATCCTGATCAAGGGCCGGATAATTTTAATGTTCCCCTCATATCTCACCGGAGGTATCCCTGATAGTCCCGCGAGACCAGCTCCATGGATCATTCTCATCAAAACCGTTTCGGACTGGTCGTCCATAGTGTGACCGGTCGCGATAACATTACAGTTTTCTCTTAACGCCGCTTCTTTTAAAAACTTATATCTCTCACCGCGCGCCGATTCCTCCAGAGAAACACCTTTCGCGCCGAGAGATCTGATCTTCACTTTTTTATGCAGAAATCCAAGTTTTAATTTCCGAGATAATTTTTCTACAAACTCAGAATCTTTTTCCGACTGCTCCCCCCTGAGACAATGATCCATGTTAGCAACGATAATTTCCGTTTGGAAAGTTTTGCGTATCCGGCAAAGCACTTCCAAAAGACACACGGAATCCGGTCCCCCGGAAACCGCCGCGAGAACCCTATCTCCTTCATTCAGCATATCATTCCGCTTTATTGTATCCTTGATCCGTTTTAAAAAAGCGGAATATGATAATTTTTGTTTCTCACTCATTGTTATCATCCTTGACTTGAGGCGTCTTTACGAAGACGCTCTTCCAAACTATAAATGCATCCGCAATAATTCTGACGATAAAGTCCCCATTCTTTCGCGAGAACCCCGGCTCTCTGAAAACCACCCCTTCTTTTAAAATCGGCAGAAATAAACCGTTCTCCGCCGATGGCTCGGCCTATCGCGTTTATCTCAGAGACGTTCTTATGCGGGCTCACAGATAACGTTGTAGTGAAAGCGTTACACATATTTTTTTTCATACGTTCATACGTTTTTCTTAACCTCATCTCAAAACATATTCCGCAACGCTTTCCCCCTTCAGAAACATGTTCTGTTCCATTTACCGCCTCGAACCACACCTCTCTGTCATAAAGACCTTCTTCCAGCTTAAATCCAAGTTCACTCGCCGCTTTTTTTGCCGCCATCAGCCGCTTTTCATATTCCGGGGCGGGATGAATATTCGGATTATAAAAAAAACCTGTCACAACATGTCCCTCCGCCATCAGCCATTCAACCGCCGGCGCCGCGCACACCCCACAGCATATGTGAAGTAAAATTTTCATAATATTCGGTATCACCTCCAACCTCTCAGGTTAGTGATAGCTCCTCACACCACCATCCTCGTAGGTTAGTGGCGGCTCCTCACACCACTATCCTCGTAGGTTAGTGGCGGCTCCTCACACCACTATCCTACGAGGTTGGTGGTGCGACTAACTATACCTCAATCTCCATAAAATCTTCCGCGACCTCAAAACCCGGATAATTTTTAATCAAATCTTTCAGCCATCCCAAAGTTTTATATCTCCTGCTGATATGCGTCAAAATTGTTTTTTTAATGTGTTCAGTCGAAGCCATCTCAATAATTTCGGGAAGCGCCGCGTGCTGATAATTTTTACCGGGATCCGGGCTGTCAAAATAAGTGCAGTCCTGAATAAGCAAATCAGCCCCATGCGCCAATTTTCTCAAATTTTCACAAATTTCCGTATCTCCCGAATAAACTATTTTTTTACCTTTTTTTATAACCGCGATATCTTCGAATTTTACTCTCTGCCCTCTTACGGTAACAACGCCCGTATCTTTCAATTTTCGATATATTCGTCCTTTTTCCGGAAGCCCGTATTTCATCGCCTTTTCAGGATCAATACAAATTTTATCATTTTCTAAAAACGCGTAGGCAACAGTCGGCGCGCTGTGCTTGACAGGAGAAGATAACACGCTGTAAGAGACCCCTTTTGTGACTTCAGCTATTTTTTTCCCTTTTGCCCGCACGTTACGAGAAACCACTTTAAACTCGCCGAAAGAGTGGCTGAACTTAAGAATCTTTTTTATATTCCGCGCTTTGGGAGCGTATATTTCGAGCGGCGTCTTCCTCCCCTCAAACCCCATCGTATCAACCATACCCGGAAGCCCCAAAGAATGATCTCCGTGCCAATGCGTAATAAAAACTTTTTCTATTTTTCTTAAACTGAGACGCGCGCTTATTAACTGCCGCTGGGTTCCTTCCCCGCAATCAAAAAGAAAACACTCCTCTTTCTCATCCCGAAAACTAATATGCACCGCGGGATGACCTCTTTCGGCGGTCGGCACCGCCGCGGTCGTTCCAAGCATTGTAACTTTAATTTTTGACATGTTCCGCTTCCCTCCAATACCGTACCGTCCGGCGGAGCCCTTCTTCCGTTGATATCGCGGGCTCGTATCCCAGCTCATCCTCCGCGCGCGTTATATCATAAACTCTGTCCTTAAAAATTCCGCGAATTCGCGAGTGAAAAGGCGAAAATATCATAAGACTCCTTACAAGCCATCGCGGCATTACCGGAGGAGTCCCTTTTTCCAGCGCGTCATAAATTATTTCCAAAAACTTTCTTAAAGTTATAACTTCTTTATCGGCTATCATAAACGTGCCGGTGAGCGCCTCTTCCTTTTCAATCGCGAGAATTAACGCGTCCGTAACATTTTCGACATATACCAAATGCAACTTTGAATCCATTTCGGGAATATTCAATATAGGAATACGCCGTTTTTCCGCCAAGCGAAATATCTTATCCAAAGCGTGCGGCTCATCTTCACCATAAACCATACACGGCCTTAAAATGGAAACCGGAAGCCCTTTTTTTCTGTAATCAAGAACAACTCGTTCCGCTTCTATTTTGCTTTTCCCATAATGATTGGAGGCTTTATACGGCAGGCTTTCGGTAAGCGGCACATCGCCGTTTCCACTGAGAACAGATACGGAACTCAAATAAATAAGCCTCTCGACATTATATACGAAACATAGCTCACAGATATTGCGTGTACCCTCTACGTTATGGCTGTAAAGCTCTTTTTCATTCGTTTCGGAAACTTTTGCCGCCGCGTGAACAATAATATCAGGCCTTACTTCTTTAAAAACCCTTTCCATGCCGGCAAAATCACAGATGTCACCGACAATTGTCTCCACTCCCATTTTTATCAAAAAATCTATCTTACTTGTTTTCCTGACCAAACATATTGTTTTATATCTTTCGTCCGGCAATAATCGCCTCACCAGACTTTTTCCAATAAACCCTGTCGCGCCAGTAACAAGTATTACTCGTCTTGACATATTATCCTTCGTATCTTATTTTTGCGACTATCACCATAAAACACAAAACAAAAGATATCCCGTTCGCGAAAATAATGGGAATCCTCCCTAACAGGATACCATAAACCATCCACAAAAAAATACCGCTCGTCATTATGACATACATCCCAAGCGAAATATCTTTGACATGCTTCGTTTTAAATATTTTAATGATCTGCGGCAAAAACGCGACTGTTGTGCATATCCCCGCGATAAGCCCGACAAGTTCAATGCATATATACGGCATAAAATCCCCTTTTTGTTTTTGTTCAAATGTACACTATTTACCCCCATTTATCAACACAAATTCCATATCAAAAAAACAACCTCACAGGTTAGTGATAACTCCGCGCACCACCATCCTCGTAGGTTAGTGGTGGCTCCGCGCACCACCATCCTCGTAGGTTAGTGGTGGCTCTTCACACCACCATCCTCGTAGGTTAGTGGTGGCTCTTCACACCACTATCCTACGAGGTTGGTGGTGTCCGAACGTCCACAATAAACAAAATACCCCAAGTTCAACCTCGTAAGATGGATAGAACTCTGACCGCACGAGGATGAACTCCCACTATCCTATCCCCGGACAAGCGTGGGAATGACAACCGCGCTCCCTTAAACACTACCCGCGAACCAATGCCTCTCTCAGACGCCCCACCCCGTCATCGTCAGAAAAAGCGTCAAATTCTCTCAGCAATTCTTCCGAAATGTCTTTTATCGGACTTCCTTCACCTTTTACGATCCGTTCAGCCATTCTCAACAAACTTTCAGCATCGTCAAAAACTATTCTACCCGTAAAACGCTCTCTAAAAGGGTGGTTATATCCCGCTTCATCAAGATAAAGCCCTTCAATTCCGCAAATTATGGCTATCGTAGCCGATGAAAACATACCTTGAGTTACAGCAAGATCGGACACCCCTATCACCTCAATAAAAGACCATCTTTTATCATCAACAATATACGC
>CAYPYT010000117.1:0-4590 GCA_964415105.1 uncultured Planctomycetia bacterium
CCACCTCGTAGGTTAGCGGCGGCACCTCACACCACTAACCTACGAGGTTGGTGTTTTTTAACGCTTGTGGTGACACTTCAATTTCACCATAAGAATCGATATCGCGACCGGCGTAACTCCGGAAATCCTTGATGCCTGCCCCAGAGAACGGGGCCGCGAGCGCGTGAGCTTTTCCTCTATTTCGTTAGATAATCCGGGGATATTCTCATAATTAAAATTTCCGGGTATACGTATTTTTTCGAGATCTTCAAACTTTTTTATTCTGAGAAGTTCTCTTTCAATGTATCCCGCGTATTTAATATCAACTTCTAACTGAACTTTTTCATAATAAGATAATTCTGATTTTTTTTTCTCAAGCTTCATTATCTCCCCGTAAGAAACGCCGGATCTTTTTAATAGTTCCGTCATGGATATTTTCTGAGTTAAAGGTGCCTCTCCTTTTTCCTTTAAAACAACATCAGCCATTCCGTTCGGAAAAACAAATGTTCCGCTTAACCGTTCTTTTTCTTTTTTCCATTTCTCTTTTTTGTAAGCGGCGCGGCGGGGAGCTTCTTTGTTTTGAAGCCCAAGCGCGTATCCGATAGCGGCAAGACGCGTATCAGCGTTATCCTCCCTGAGAAGAATTCTATATTCCGCGCGGGAAGTAAACATTCTATACGGTTCTTTTGTACCTTTCGTTACAAGATCATCAATAAGGACTCCAATATAGGCCTGAGACCTTTCTAAAATAAACTCTTCTTTCTTTTTCACTTTAAGCGCCGCGTTTATCCCCGCCATAAGCCCCAGCGCGGCGGCTTCCTCATACCCCGTAGTTCCGTTTATCTGCCCGGCAAGAAAAAGACCCGAAACCAGTTTTGTCTCCAGATTCGCCGCGAGCTCCGTAGGATCCACATAACTATATTCAATTCCGTAAGCCGGTTTCCGCATTTCGGCGCGCTCTAATCCTTTTATACTCTGAATCATTTTTTTCTGTACGTCCAGAGGTAAACTTGTCGAGATACCATTAGGATAATATTCATCAGAGTCAAGTCCTTCGGGTTCGATAAAAATCATATGTGAATCCCTCTCACTGAACCTGATTATCTTGTCTTCTATCGAAGGGCAATACCTGACCCCGGTAGACTTTATTTTTCCGGTATAAAGCGGAGATCGATCCAATCCTTCCCGTATTATGCGATGAGTCTTTTTATTCGTCCTTGTCATATAACAAGGCTTCTGCGGCAAAATAATCTTTTCGGTTGAAAAAGAAAATGGAATAATTTCTTCATCTCCAAGCTGTTTTTCCATGCTTAGAAAATCAAGCGTACTGCCGTCCAGCCTTGCCGGAGTACCCGTTTTTAAAGAACCAACCGAAAACCCAAGCGCCGACAGGTTATCCGATAATCCCAGAGAAGACTTCTCGTCAATCCGTCCGCCCGAAAAATGCTCTAATCCGATGTGGATAGTACCGTCCATAAAAGTGCCGGGGGTAAGGACAATATTGGCGGCTCTAAAAATCCGCCCGTCTCCCGCGCGAACGCCCTTACATTTATGTTTTTCAACAATAAGTTCTTTCACTTCCCCTTCAAAAATTTCAAGATTCGCTTGGGAAGAAACACACTCGTACATATATTTGTTGTATAACGAACGGTCTATCTGCACACGAGACGACCTCGCGGCATAACCCTTGGAAGAATTAAGCATTCTGAATTGTATCGCGCTCGCGTCAGCGGCCTTCGCCATCTCCCCGCCAAGCGCGTCTATTTCCTTAACAAGCTGTCCTTTACCAATACCGCCGATAGAAGGATTACAAGAGGTGTATCCGATTTTGTCTTTGCGAAAGGTAATAAAAAGCGTATGAGTGCCCATACGGCTCGCCGCGAGCGCCGCCTCACACCCCGCATGCCCTCCGCCTACGACTATAACATCATATTTTTTCATAAAATTAACCTATACCTTCATATCCTTTGCGCTTTTTTGATGTTTGTTGCCGTTTATTACTGTCTCTTATTTGAATAAGAGATCCCGGAATCCGCCTACACCTTCAAACATTGCTATCCCGGAATCCGCTTTGGCGGATATCCGGGATCTCTATAAACATTAGGGCGGACACATGGATCCGCCCCTACGCTTGATATATTCTTATGAAATTTTCTATACTGCGGTCATAGGAGTTTTCTATGTCATTCGGAAAATAACAGGCGGGAAGTTGTCCGTTTTTTCTATGGTAACGCAGACATTCACAACACATTCCTTTTCTCGCGCAAGGTTCATATGTACAGTTACACATTTCTTTGTTTTTTTCTATTTTACATTCCGCCATAATTGTTTCCTTAATGAGACCACAACTTATGCGACTGTAGGGAGCATAAGTTGTCCGGTCGAATTAATGTCTATGCCGCTTGTGAAAAATGTAGCGAAGCGCATTTTCCACAAATCCCAAGCGGCGAGACCTTCCTTAACCAATAACAACCATCGCTGTCGTTGACTGTTCGGGTACCATTTGATACGCTTCTGTCAGATGAACATCCAGACGCTTTTCGATATCAAGAATGTTAAATATTTTCACCTGGTCTTCTATCTGTCTCCATAATGGAAACCCGGGACTATATCTCCGAGATCCATTTTTCCTCAGGTTCAATTCTTTCCGAACAATGTTGTGTACATACTCAGCTAACGCTTCGGCAGTCTGCGACGCCAAACCATGGAGAAGGAAAGCCCGCGAGATCTCTCCCGCGTCATTTAAACGTTTTATCGCGCCTTCAACAATATTTCCGACAGTTACCGCCTGAAACGCTACTATGTTATTAAATTCACGGCCTCGCGCGAAAGAATCTATTAAACTCGTTCCCTTTTCAGACCTCGTAAACCGAAACTTTTCTATCCGCGCGTTATTCTCATCCACTATTTCCATATCTTCCCCTGACAAACGATATTTAAAATATCCGTATACCGCCTTCAAGTCCAGCCACGCGTTATTTATAGATTCTATCTTCATCTCTTCCAACAAAGGTTTAAATTCTTCCCTCAAAAGGCGTTCTTTCGACTTATTGTCCTTTAATTTCACTCCCCACGACAAGCTGAATAACGCGAATTCGTCAAGACACGGAAAAACCTCTTCCGGCGATATATTTAAAAGCGTCCTCACTCCGTAAAACGGAGCTTCCCCTGCAATATTTTTCATATTTTCACCTTACTACCAACCTCGTAGGTTACTACCAACCTACGAGGTTGGTAGCTATGCGGGCACATGCAATGTACCCCTACGAAGTTGGTGGTGGATAACGCGGTCTATGAGACCGGTTTTTGATCGTCCATTATCGCTTGGAGTATTGAAAGTCCTTTAAAGGCGTCTTTCGCGTAAAAGACGCCTCCCGCGTAATTTTCTTCGTCATTAATTTTAGATATTTCACGGGAGAACTCTTCGTTTACGGGCGCCCCACCTATGAGTACCGGGCATTTTAGACCTTCCGCGTGCAGAGCCCGCACACAGTCTTTCATATACCGCGATGTCGAGACTAAAAGAGCGCTCAGCCCCACCGCGTCTACTTTATTTTTTTCAGCTTGGCGAACTATTTCTTCTACCGGGACCTGTTTTCCAAGATCAATAACAGAAAAACCGTTGTTTTGTAAGATCATCTTTACCAGATTCTTACCTATATCATGAACGTCACCAAAAACGGTGGCAAGTAAAATTTTTCCTTTATCCTCGGTCCGAGTCTCACCGGAAGACTGATTAAGATAATCTATCGCTTTTTTCATAACTTCCGCGCTCTCGAGCACATAAGGAAGCACCATTTCCCCGTTTTCGAGTTTCTCTCCCACTATCCGCATCGCGTCAATCAGAATGTCACTCATAATTTCCCGCGGAGAATATTCTTTTAGACATTCATCAATAAGCGGAATAATTTTAACTTTATCTCTTTCCAGCACACAATTTTTAAGTTTTTGTTCTATGTTTGAATTTTTTTCTGTTTTCTCGTTTGTTAGAGATAAAATATTTTTCGTTTTTTTTCGCGGGACCCTCTCAAAATATTCGATAAGATCGTGAAGCGCTTTCGGATGTTTATTGAATATAAGTTTTTCGGCAAGCACGCGCTCTTTTTTATTGATATCTTTATATCCAATATACTCGGAGGGATTTACAATTGCCATATCAAGTCCGGCGCGCGCGGCATGATGCAAAAACACCATATTTATAATTTTCCGCATGTCTTTCTTAAGCCCGAAAGACACATTGCTTACGCCTAAAACAGTCAAAACGCCCGGAAACCTCTTTTTAAGGAGTGTTATCGATTTATATGTATTTACGGCCGAAAGCGCGTATTCTTTTTCCCCCGTTCCTAAAGTAAAAGTAAGCATGTCAAAAAGCAGGCGATGCGGCTCGAGCAAATATTCTTCCGACGCGATACGATAAAGACGTTCGGCAATTTCAAGCTTCCTCTCTACCGATTTCGCCATTCCCTTTTCATCTATCACAAGATTAACAACGAACCCTGCGTGTTCCGCCGCGAGAGCGAATACGTTGCGCGCTTTTATTCCGCCGTCTTCAAGATTGACCGAATTGATAAAAGCCGTACCCGGATAACTTTCAAGCGCCGCTTTTATAAC
>CAYPYT010000118.1:0-4585 GCA_964415105.1 uncultured Planctomycetia bacterium
GAAGTTACGAAATTGGAGAAACCGATTAACGTGGGCGAGGAAATCGCGAAGACCGGAACTCATACGTTTCGGAAAAATCTGTTTTTTGCTGACAATCAAATTGAAACTAACACTTTTAACACGGTTGAAATTGTTGGTAATCAGCCGGTTGAAGAAACGGTTGGTGGACGAGAACTTAAACTTACGGGTCAGGATGGAACGGTAACCGTTAAAGCAAATCTCACGGATGGGAAACGGCTAACGGCGCAGATTGCCAAAGGGGATTCTTTGACCATTCCGAAAGATACTGAATCGTACACAATAACAAAAACCGGTATGGAAAATGCCCTCGTTAGAATAGACCACGATAACGCTCAAGAGGAAAAAGATGTTTGTAGCGCGTGGAAAGCGGTTGCGGAAGAGAGAAGCGCTATCGCGAAAGGAAAATACGCGTTTATCGCGCCGCGAGCGATGTATGCCGCCGGGGAAAGTTTTGGATCCAGAAAATGGGAAAAAGATACTCTTAATGAATATTTCGAGAGTAAAGACTGTTTTGACATAACCGTGTATAGTTCTGAAGTCGGATTAACGGATACTTCTGTGTATTCGGCAATCACTAATGCTGTAAGGCATGGAAGAATACCGCTTTTAGTCGCGACTCAAAAGCTTTTTGATGATGCTTCCAAGGATGAAAAATTCCGTAACTTTCTTAAAGAAAATAAAGTGCGCATAGTTCCGCCGATACCGAGTCTTGAAAAGTTGGGTAATCAGGGTTGGTTTTTTACGCGAGAGGTGGAAAGTAAAGCGCTTCTTCAGGGGCTTTTGACAGTTGATTCGATTAAGGAAAAAGACGAGTTCGCGCAGAAAGTCAGAAAAGTTGTAAGCCAAAGCTTAAGGCGAAGCGTTGACATTAACGAACTTTATTATTTAGTCGGGTTCGGTGATGACCTGATTCCGGCAGAATACAGGCCGAAGAGTACTTTGGAATGGATGGTTTACATGATCAACGCTATGCTCCAGCGCATGGATGTTAAACCCTATGACGCGTATGAAAAACTCGAAAAACAGCGCCGGACGATGTACTCGGTATAATCGTTGCTATAAAAACTAAAAACAGGGCCACCCTTTAAAAAACCCAACCTCAAAAGTTGGGTTTTTTTTATATTCTCATCACCCACCAGGGAATCTCGCGGGCACATGCAATGTGCCCCTACGATATTGTGAGGTTGCTGGTGGCGGGATTACGATATATTTCGTAACGAAGTTTATCGTAACGGAAATAATAGTTGACGTTCATCAAACGTATGTAACCCATTAGCCATTCCGGACTTGATCCGGGATCTTTACTCCTTTTGGGTAATTATTTTTTGTAATTGGTGTAAATAAAAATATAAAAATAAAACTTGACGCAAGTTAGCTTGCGTGCTAACATTGTATTATGGGAATACGAGTAGTAAATTTCTATAAGACGGTATCCGAAAAATGTCCAGTGTCGGAATTTTTGATAGCGCTTCCAAGTAAGGAAAGACGTAAGGTTGTTTGGGTGTTAAAGCTGTTGGAAGATTTGGAATTTATCCCGAAGGAATATTGGAAAAAACTAAAACCAAGCGATATATGGGAATGTCGTATAAAATTCGGATCAAATACATATCGAATATTTGGTTTTTTCATGGGTAAAGATATCGTTCTCACACATGGCATAAAGAAAAAAACACAAAAGACATCAAAGGTAGAAATTAGAAAAGCAGAAAAATACAAAACAGAATATATGAGACATAGGAGGAAAAAATGAGTGATTTACAGAAGTTCATAAAAGAGCAAAAGAGTAAAGATGTAAAATTTGCGAAAGATTTTGATATAGGATATGAGGAATTCAAAATTGGTGTGATTCTGAAAGAGGCACGAGAGTCATACGGATTTACACAAGAAGAACTAGCGCGGAAACTGCACACAAAGAAATCGGTAATCTCACGGATGGAAAATCATGCGGAAGATATTAAGTTATCAACACTATGGAAAGTGGCATTAGCATTGGGAACAACGATAAAGATAAAAGTAGTATTACGCAAGAAGAAATCGCATGCGGTACATGCTGTATGATCAGGACGCTAAGGGTATCTCGAAAACATGAAAAAAAGCATGTCCACCAACAACCTCGTAGGATGGTAGTAGTAGGGGCTCATTGCATGTGCCCGCATTACTACCAACCTACGAGGATGTTGGTTGGGTTTGTTGTTTGTATGTAGGGGGTTAGGGGGATTTTTTTATGGGTATTAGTTCGGTGTCGCTTTCAAGAATACTTGCTAATATTGACGAGGCCTGGCGTATATCGCGCGAAAGCAGAAGCGCGCGGATCGCCGCGGTTGTTTCGGGGAACGAGCTTGATAGAGCGTCATGGCAAGAGAAACTTAAAAAAATGTCTCCATATATTTTTAACCGGGATGAAAGCACGTTGGTTTTGTCATTAATAGAAAAAACAGGGCATAAAACCAGGGAAGGTAATTTTTTGGGGACCCTTTTGGCCTATAAAAACATAAAAGAAGCGGCCGGCCGGAAAGGCGTCAGCTATCAGGATTGTGTTATTATGGTCGGCATGCTTTTCGGGCGCGGAGAAAGGATCTCGCCTATAACACAGGCAAAAGGCGGACGCAAACCCGCGATAGAAGTTACCCCGGAAATTATTGATATAAACGGTTCAAAAAAAGCGTTTACGGCCATAGAAGAAGCGCTTTTGTATTTCGCGCCTGTGGCGGTATATCTGGAAAAGGGCGGGTTCAGGGGCATTTTAAATAAATGGGGGGATGAAACGGAAATAGCTTCGATTAATTTAACGCGCCAGCCCGAAGAGGACAAATTTTCAGAGTATGATGTAATAAAGTTTATACAGACAGTTGAGATAACCGATGAGCTCGCGCGTCAGAAAGACTGGGTTGTTTTTGACGGTTCTGAGAATATGATAGAACAGTTTTCAAGGAATAAAAAATCAGTTTTAATCGAAACGCTTAAAGGACTTGGAATAAAAAGCGCCGCGGACGGGAAATATTACGCGGGTGTGAGTCTTGGGCCCGCGGCAATTTCACATAAAGTATTGGATATCGCGCTTGAAATTTTCGCGGAAGAAATCGAAAAAGAAGGCGTATATTTTGATTTTGACCCGTATTTTCTTATGGCTCTTGCCATGAACGAGTCTGATGTCGAGGCATGGCAGTTAAAAACCCGGCTTGACGCGGCGCTTGGTAAACTTATGGGGATGATTCCCGACTTTTTTCAGAAAGTCCAGTCGATAAAAAAAGTTTTTAAGAAGAAATATGCCAGAAACCTTAATCTAAAGATATTTGATCTCGGAGAAAATACATATTGGGTGGATATAGGCCAGCACAGGGCAATGAGAAGAAAATTTCTGTGGCTAAAGGATAAGGGTACTAAAGGTGTTATAGCCAGAAAAATCGCCTGTATACCGGAAGCACGCGCCTCCGGCGGAAACATAATAGTTAATTCTGAAGTGGCTCCCGGTATAAAAGTAGAGAATTCCGTAATTGTAAACAGCAGAGTTACCGGGGCCGGACGCGTGACTGAAAGCGTTATAATTGATTCCGAGATCAGCGCCCCTGATATGGAAGAGGCGTTCGCTGTAAGAAGCGTAAGGCGCGGGAAAACTGTTTTAAAACAAAATAGCGGTCTTTATGAGTCTCTGGGAATGGAAGATTTGGTTTTAGAAAAAGGGACGCGCCACGTGTCTGTGCTTCTTAGTGATGGAAAGATAGATATGATGGTTTCTGAAGACACTGATTTGCGGGACAAAGAAAAAACTTATAACGTGCCGATTTTTGGGAACGGCATTTCTTTTAAGGACGCGTATGATAGAATGTTTGGAACGAGTAAAGAGGAAATAGAAAAAAGAAGGAAGGAAATAGTGAATAATTTTAAGGGTGCGGATAAAAACGAAACCAAACAGCTGAAATTCGGAACAAGCGGACTTCGGGATGAAGTTAAGTTTATGACGGATAGGGAGTGTTACATCAACACGTCAGGATTTATTTCGTTTTTGAAGGAAAAAGGTGAAATCGCGAAAGGGGATAAAATCGCGTTCGGCGGTGACCGTCGCGGGAGTACGCCTCGGATAATGGCGGCGGTTTCGAATGCGATTGAAGATGCCGGGTGTTTTGGGGCGTTTTGCGGGCTCGTTCCGAGTCCGACGTTAGCTTTTTACGCGATAACCCGGGGTATGCCCAGTATTATGGTTACGGGAAGTCATATTCCCGAAGATAGGAACGGCATAAAGTTTACCAAAAAGTCAGGAGAAGTGCTTAAATCCGATGAGAAGGATATTCTTCGAAATGTTTCTTCCGAAAGAAGCGCGGAAGAAGCGAAAAAACCGGAAGAGACACTTTTTAACAAAGAGGGGATGTTTACCGAAGAAAAAAAACTTCCCGCGCCTGAATTCGAAGAAGAGGCTATTGACGGTTATATCAAAAGATATTCGGATGTTTTTTCGAAAGACACGTTTCGAGGCAGGAAAATAGCGCTTTATCAGCATTCCGCCGTGGGTAGAGACATTTTAAAAAGGATATTCGAAGAGTTGGGCGCGGAAGTTATTCCGGTGGCC
>CAYPYT010000119.1:0-4576 GCA_964415105.1 uncultured Planctomycetia bacterium
ACCAAAACACCAACCTCGTAGGTTTCAACCTCGTAGGTTGAAACCTCGTAGGTTGAAACCTACGAGGTTGGTGTTTTGGGGGCGGCGGCGCGGGATTTTAGTTTTTTTTAAAATATACTTGAATTTATAAAATTCATAATGTATATTTCCTTATTATGATGTGGGAAGATATTAACAAGAGAAAATTTCCGAGGGCTAAATATAAGTGCCTCATACGGGTTTTGGGTGAAAACAAGACGAACCCGGTAGAAGCTGTTACTGAGAATATCAGCTCCGGAGGGATGTGTGTTGTGTTGGATGTTAACATAGGGCTCTTTAAAAAAGTTAGCCTTGAGGTATTTTTGGGGACGGAAAAGAGGGCTGTTTCGTGCGCGGGGGTGGTAGTGTGGGTAGTAAAAAGACACCCCATGGTCAAGGCAGAACAGCCTAAATACGATACAGGCATTGAGTTCAGTAATATGCTTGAGGAAGACAGGAAGAGTATATCAAACCTGGTAAAGCACATAGACGAAACCGGTAGAAGCTTTTCCTGAGAATATCAGCTCCAAAGGGATCTGTGGTGTGGTGGATGTTAATATAGGCTCTTTCGAAAAGTTAGTCTTGAGATATTTTTGGGGACGGAAAAAAGGGCTGTTTCGTGCGCGGGGGTGTGATAGTGTGGGTAGTAAAAAGACACCCCATGGTCAAGGCAGAACAGCCTAAATACGATACAGGCATTGAGTTCAGTAATATGCCTGGGGAAGACAGGAGGAGTATATCAAACCTGGTAAAGCACATAGTAGAGGCCGAAACTTGACTTCGTAGAATGTGCATGATATACTTCAAGTGAATGGAGATACACTTTACAAGAGAAGGAGGTGAGTTATGAAAAAGATAGCAAAAGTTATGTTTGTGTGTTGTGTTATCATAGCTATGGTAGGCATGGCTACTCAGTGTTACGCACAGGATCCTGTTAAGAAGCTCGGAAGAGGTCTTGCAAATATCCTGACAGGCTGGGTGGAACTTCCTAAAAATATCTATGACACAAGTGTTGAAGAAAACGTTCTTTCTGGTCTTACAATGGGCCTGGCAAAGGGTGTTGGGATGACTATCGTGAGAACGGGTGCTGGCGTATACGAAACAGTAACATTCCCGTTTCCAATACCGGAAGATTACCAGCCTGTTTTAGAACCTGAATATGTGTTTAGTTGCGATTCCGGTAGCACCGCAAAAAGTAAATAAATCACAACGGTGAGCTAATTGTCTTTAAAAGAAGGGAACGAGTCAATCGTTCCCTTCTTCTTTTTACGGACGTGTTAAAAACGTGCTTTTAAAAAAGTTAGATTTTAACTTTTATCTTTACGCGGCTAATGAATATGATATAATGAAACCTCTCAGTTTAGGTACGGCGATTGCGATGTCAAATTTCATCGTGCAGGCGGAATTTATGGTCCCGTGGGGGATTAAGATTTACATGGTGTTTGGAATTTGTTTTTGCCGCGAAGATTAAATTTAATGGAGGACAAATGAGCGAACAAAGAAGATATATGCGTTTTAATGTGCTTATGGACGCGATATGCCACGGGCGCGGTTCTTCTAAAAAACTTCAAATAAATAATTTCAGCAAAGAGGGAGTGGGCATATTAAGTGAAGATGCTTTCAAGAACGGAGAGGATGTTGAATTGGAAATGACTATTCCCGGGGATAATATTCCCATATTTTTTGAAGGTAAAGTTGCTTGGGCCGGGGATTTGGAGACAGACAAAGCTTTGTACAAGACTGGGGTGAAATTTAAGAAGATCGATAATCATGACAAAAGCAGAATTCTTGAGTACATATATCGAAAATGGATAGTGCCGGGCGAAAACGGATCAAACTAAAATATGGAGGAAAAATGGGTGTAAACGAAGAAAAACAAGAAAAGAAAAAAATAGAGAAGGAAGAAAAGGAAAAGCCTTCGGTGGAAGCGAAGAGTCAAGTTTTAAAAAAAGCGGTTTCTCCTGAAAAAAAAACGGAAGCCGCGGAAAAAGAAACTGTAAAAGAAGAAACTCCCGAAGTAAAGCCCCAGGCGCAAGCGGAAGAAACCGAAGCTGAGCCTGAAGCCGCGGAAAAAGAAACTGTAAAAGAAGAAACTTCCGAAGTAAAGCCCCAGGCGCAAGCGGAAGAAACCGAAGCCGAACCGGAAATTAAAAAAGAAGAAACGAAAGGGAATGCTAACCAGCCGAAAAGCACTAAACCTGCCAAACCGACTGAATGCGCGTCCTGCGGTAAAGCATTACGTAAAAAACTTTGGTATTATCGACATGACGCGTTTTATTGCACAAAGAAATGTTTTAAACGAACGCTTGAGAAGAAATCTTCCGAAGAAAAATAAGTAGTAAGGGCGAACGGCAAACCGGCTGAATCGACAACTAACATCTTTCTCATCTTGAAAAATAGCAAACAAATGTTATAATGTTCCAATGAGAAACGATTGTGTTTTTTGTAAAATCGCGGATAAGTTAATAGAAGCTGACATTGTTTATGAAGACGATGAATGTGTTGCTTTTAAAGATTTAAACAAACAGGCGCCGGTTCATTTTTTAGTGATTCCTAAAAAGCATATTGAATCTTTAAACAGCGTCTCTCGTGAAGACGCGGATTTAATTGGCGGCATTTTTTTTAAAATAAAAAAAATCGCCCAAAAAGCGGGTATCGCGGAAAGTGGATATAGGGTGGTCGCCAATTGTAACAAGGATGCCGGTCAGGAAGTTTTTCATTTACATTTTCACGTTTTGGGCGGACGCGAATTTTTATGGCCGCCGGGGTAAGCCGTATTTGGTGACGAGTGAGAAGTATCCAGTGAATGGTAGGACGGAGGGGTGAGATGGGAGAAAAAATAGAACGTCGTAAATTTCCTCGAGTCAGGGATGAAAATATATCCGTTAAGTTGTCAGGGGAAGGTTTTAGCGCCATAACACAAAGTCTTGATGTCAGCGCGTCAGGAATTTATTGTAAGGTAGATAGACGGATTCCTCTTATGACTAGAGTTCAAGTGCTTCTTTCTGTGCCGGGTAAAGGCAAAACAAATGCTTCCAGCACGATGAATCTCGAGGGAGTGGTTGTTAGAGAACATCCCGTAAAAAAAGACGGCAGTCTCCAGCATTATGATATCGCGATATTTTTTAGCGCGCTTTTGCCTAAAGAACGTAAGCGGTTGATCCAATATATTAACCGAAAGCTTGAAACATAGTTACACTTTTAAAATGATTGTTACCGAATACATATCGTTAGACGCTAAAGGGAATACCGATGTTATTGACATTACGCGGAATTGTCAAGAGCTTGTAAACTCCGCGCGCGTGAAGAGCGGTATTGTCACGGTTTTTAGCCCCGGTTCGACCGGAGGTCTTACTACCATAGAATACGAACCCAATTTAGTAAAAGATTTTAAAGCTTCTCTGGAAATCATCGCTTCTTCCGGCAAAGTCTATGAACATAGCAAAACATGGCATGATGATAATGGATCTTCTCATATACGGTCGGTTTTTATCGGCCCGTCTCTAACCGTTCCGTTTGTTGATAAAAAATTAACATTAGGAACTTGGCAGCAAATAGTATTTTGTGATTTTGATACCCGCCCGCGCTCGCGCCGATTAGTTGTGCAAATTATAGGAGAATAATTCAAAAGATGGGTTTGTTAATCGGACAAAAACCGGTTAAGCTGGTTGTAAGCATAATCTACAAGGATCAAGAGTTCTTAGAATACGCTGAAAGTAAATTGAAAAAAACATACGGCGGGTCAGAGTCTTTGGAAATGATATTGCCGTTTAATTACACGAAATATTATGAAAAAGAATTCGGTACGCCTCTTGAACGTAAACTGATATGTTTTAAAAAGCTTTTAGATAGCGATAAGATACCCGGGGTAAAGCTGAAAACTAACAAGATCGAAAACAGTTTATGTGCTAATGGAAAAAGAACAGTTAATATAGATCCGGGTTATATCACGGAGGCAAAATTAATTCTTTTGACTACGAAAGATTACGCGCACCGTATATATTTAAGCGGGTGTATTTTTGCCGAGGCGACCTTATTTTTTCAAAACAATACTTTTAATCCATGGCCATGGACTTATCCTGATTACAAGTCAAAGGAAATGATCGATTATTTCAATGAGGTAAGGGAGATATACAGAGAGCAGTTACAGTGTACAAGGTGCAAATTCCCCGCCGAAGGCGGGACCGCCTTCGGCGGAAACCCTGCCCCCTGTAACCTGAACCCTGAACCCTGAACCCTGAACCCTGTAACCTGTAACCTGTAACCTGTAGAACTCATGTTTATAAAACGAAAACACAAATTGGTAATAGTTTTTTCATCTTTTGTTATCGCGATGGTTTTTATATTGACTTTAATCGGATATAATCTCTATGTAAAGTGGAAGGGGGATGTTTCCGCCGCGAAATATAGAAGTTCTATTTATGAGCTCAGCGCGGAACTTTTCAGGAAAGACATAATTCTATCAAAAGTAAGCGTTGATATCGGTAAGCAGAGTGCTCGGACGTCTCCGCCTTTTATTAAAGGAAGTTTGAAAAATAATTCGGCAAAAGCTGTTTCA
>CAYPYT010000120.1:0-4529 GCA_964415105.1 uncultured Planctomycetia bacterium
CCCTGTTGTCATTCTCGCGCCCCCTGTTGTCATTCTCGCGCAGGCGGGAATCTCTGTGACAGTACCCCTCATTTGAACGTTGGCGGAGTACTATAGTTGCGTTACGCGTCTCATATGACAGATTCCATGTTTTAGAACTTAAAATATTACGCGCCGCGTGGAAAGCGCGGCGCGGATTAACCTTCGAGGTTGTTTTCGGGGGGTGGTAGAAAGATGGGGAAAAAATGAAGCGTCCTCTCGCGGTGCCGGCGGTGCTTTTTATTGTTGGGATTTTATTTTCGGAAATTATTTCGCCGGCGCGCGCGGAGAAATTTATAGTTATCATCGGGATCTTGTTATTTATCGCGATTCTTTTTTCGCTGGTTTTTATAAAAAAAAATAAATATTTTCATTTTTCGGTTTATACATTCTTTTTTCTCCTTGGGGTTTTCAGCGCTTTACGAATGTTTCCCGAAAAAAATGATATTGGTAAATTTGTTTCCGCCTCGAAGGAAAAAGCGGTAATTTTTGGTACGGTTTCCGGGATAAGTGAAGTAAAGAAGGGACCATACGGATGGTATTCGGTTTTTCCTTTAAGAGTAAAAAAACTTTCTATCGGAGAGGAAGAACATAATGTGAGCGGTTTCACGCAGGTTACGACCGCGCGCCCGGCGCGAAAAGTGTACGCGGGTGAAGACATCGTGATAGGCGGATGGATATCTGAAGCCTCTATAGCGAAAAATCAGGGAACATTTGATTACAAAAAATATTTGGAAACGCGTCGGATACGAGCGATTATGTCGAATTCAAGAAACGATGTTTTTCTTAAAATGAAATTCAAGAAAAACATATTTTTCGCGTTTCGAAAACTATTGGCTGATATGAGGGCCTCTGCCGGAGAAGTTTTTGAAAAGCGTCTTTCAAGACCCGCCGGCGCGATCGTTAAGTCTGTGATCTTAGGCGCGCGGGGGGATCTGAATAGAGACATTCAGAATGTGTTCATGAAAACCGGGACAATGCATATTTTAGCCGTAAGCGGGCTTCACGCGGGGATCATTGCCGTTATTTTTGCCGCCATTCTGCGCTTGGCGAGGTGTCCGAAAAAAATAACATATTTTTTAACAATTTGCGCTTTATGCGTTTTTGCCGCGTTTACCGGGGCGCGTCCGTCAACACTCCGCGCGGTGATAATGGCATCGTGTATTCTTATAAACCTCGCGATCGGGAAAAATTCAGACATAGTGAACGGATTGGTCCTTTCCGCGTTTGTAATAACCTTTTTTCAGCCGCGGGAGCTTTACAATTTGGGATTTGTTTTATCCTATTTGTCTATCCTAAGCATCATCTATATCGTGCCGCTTGTGATGGAATTTTTTAAAAAGATTCCGCGTTCGGCCGATGAGAGTAAAATCAGTTTCGCGAGAAGATATTTTTTTACGTCTTTAGCAACATCTTTTTCAGTTTGGATCGGACTGATGCCGATAATCGCCTTAAATTTTGGAATAATAACGCCGTCGGTAGTTATCTCAAATCTGATCGCGGTGCCGGTGCTTTTCGTGGTCATCATATTGGGGATAGGTCTCCTCGTGACGGAATTTCTCGTGATTTTAGCGCCGATTGGTATTTTCTTCGCGTGGATCACGAACGGAATTATTCATTTTTTCATGGAAGGAATGAGGGTGATCTCGGAAATGCCCTTCGCGTTTGTCAAAGTGGGGCCGCCTCGATTTTTTTTAATAGGCGTATTTTATCTATCTCTAATGAGCGCGCTGATTGTTTTTATCCGAAAAAAACGTAAAGTCTTATTTCTTATTTTCCTGATTTTTACGGCAAATCTGTTTATATGGCAGGAGGTATTGAATGCTTCCGCCCCCGGCGCGTTCAAATGTACGTTTTTCAGCGTGGAAAAAGCGGACGCGGCTTTATTGGAATTTTCAGACGGAAGTTCCATGATGATTGACGGCGGACACGGGGAAGATATAACCGGATGGGATGCGGGCTCTAATATTTTAGAGCCGTATCTTCGGCAAAAGGGAAAAAGAAAAATTGACTGCGTTTTAGTTTCACACGCGCATGAGGATCATGTAGGGGGACTTTCACACATAATAAAAAATTTTAAGACAGGCTGTGTTGTGATGAGTGAACCCTTATCAAAGGATGTTATTAAGCATGAATTCTATAGACGTTTTTTACGAATTATTAAGGAAAAGGGAATACGGTGCTTACAGGTTGAAAACGGAGACGAGATAAAAGGTTTTTCGGGTGTGGAGATCAAAGTATTAAACCCTTCCGTTCAAGGGGACCATACCGATTTAAATGACAGATCGATCGCGCTAAACGTAAAAACAAAAAAGGAAAAGAGTATTTTGTTTTGCGCGGATATCAGTACGAAAATCACAAATGAAATATTGGCGAATTATCCGGATTTAAAAGCGGATATAATAAAATTCCCGCATCACGGAGGCGGATTCGGAAATATCGCGGATATGGAAAGATTTCTGAACTCGGTGAAGCCCAAAGCGGTTATTATCAGCAATAAAACCCGGGGTGTGAACAAAAATCTGATCAAACTTCTAAAAGAAAAACAAATAGAGTGCTATATCACCGGTGACGCCGGCGCTGTTACGGTGGAAGAAGACGGTGCCGGGTTTAAAATAAGCACCTTTTGCGATTCGGAGTAGGGGCGTCCGCCTGTGAATGGTGAATCTTCCGCCACTAACCTACGAGGTTGTTTGTGGAGTTTGTTGGTCGTTCGTAGGGGCGGGCCTTGCGTCCGCCCGTCAATGGTAGATAGGAAATAGTTACTGGTTGTTGGTGAAAATCCCCTTAACCTCCCGGTATAGCTCATGCTACATGAGCCAATCTGGTAGGGGAATGGGAGTTCATCCTCGTAGGTTGGTAGTGTTCTTTACTACCAACCTACGAGGTTGAACTCGGGGTATTTTGTTAATGAGTGTCCGAACGGACACCACCAACCTTGCAGGTTAGTGGTGTCAAGGTTGGTGGTGTCATTGTTTTTAGGGTGATTTTGAGGCTAATTTCGGCAGAAATGGCTCCGCAGTGTTAAGATATAAAATAGCCCGTTTTAATAGTTTTAATGGTATCGGTTTTGTGATAAAATAAATACAATCAGGACGAGGTAACTTTCTTGTAATATAACAAAAAAATGGAAAAAATAAGAATTTTAAGGAGTGTGAAATGAGACTGTCATCAAAGATAAAGATCATTATCGCGGGATTAGTTTTGTTTTCCGTTTGCAGCGTAGCTCGAGCGGATGATGATGATACCATTATAAAATATTCAAGCGAGAATTGGATGCGGAAGATTCAGACTAACGGTTACATCTATGAGTACACCGATGAAAGAATCGATGGCAATGATTATGACGCGTTCTGGGGAAGATTTCGATTGATATACGAAAAAGTTGAAGACGTGTGGCAATACAAATCCTGGGATTGGGAGACTTTCAAGGGAGATGGACAGGTTCTTTTAACGGAGTATGTTGGGGATTACGTTTTAGATGCGGACGATAGCGCGGTGTTAAGCGGCGCGTCGCAGACAGAAAGAAGGGTTAGCTATGTGTACGATCATAAAAACAATTGGGACGTTGATACGCAGAAAAACGGCTGGATCGAAAGAGAAAAAGTAATTTATGATACCGATGGGACAAAAGTTTTAGAGAAATATTTACGAGATGAAAACGCGCTTTTGATTAAAGACATTCACACAGACATTAACACATACTACGTTTATGAATATTACGGCATAGGCGGTATGGAAGATGTTATTCACTATAAGAAAAAGTACGTTTATGACGAAGCCGTGGAAAATGATATTTTGTCCGGAAGTGTTGGAACTTTTGTAGATTCACTTGAGTATATTGACACGGATTACACGGTAAGGTGGGGAGCGGATGGGACGATAACCACCCTGCATGTTGTCGGAGATAACTCCTACAACAACACCTATTTAGACCCTTCAGACGGTATTCTCCACACATACAATTGGAATGATTCATGGGAACTCATTAACGTGCGGAAAGAATATCCGAATGGTACGGTTGAGATATGTATTCCTGATGATCCTGAGGACAAAGTTTGGCCGCTTCTTGAGAAACGTGTGCCGGCAGAAACTTTTATCAAAGGAGTTAATCTTCCGTGGATTCATTACGGATACGACCTTGGAATTCAAAAAGAGACAGGGATTTATGATGGTTTTTCAAAAAACCTTAAGACGCTTTATGAAAAAATGGACGCGCACAAAGGGGATTGTGTAAGACTGTTTTTATTCGCGGATCTTAGAGCAGGTGTTGAATTTGACGAGAATGGAAATCCCCAAAAGTTTACAGACAGTGACAGGGTGTATGAAGATATGAACGCGCTTTTAGACTGTGCCAGTGCCTTAGGGATAAAGCTTATTCCTGTTTTGTTTGATTATATGATTGCGGACGGAGTATCCGGAGCGGAGTTCGGAGAACACCCGGATCTAATAACTGACCCTACAAAAAGAGATCTCTTGGTTGAAGTATTCAGAGATTTTATTAAAGAATT
>CAYPYT010000121.1:0-4525 GCA_964415105.1 uncultured Planctomycetia bacterium
AAAAACACGGAGGAAAATAGTATGGACAATTTAAAAGAAGCGGTTGGAATGCTGGATATTAGGCTGAAAGAACTTAGGGGGTATCTTTGACCTCGCCGCGAAAAACAAAGAAATAAAGAGACTTGAAGCGGAACTTAACGCGCCGGAAGTTTGGAAAAATCAGGAAAAGGCGGATAATTTTTCGCGGGAACTGAAAATACTTCGGGCGGTTGTTGTTCCCTATGAAAAAATAGAAGAAAAGTGTCATTCTATTCGAGAATTGTCTGAGATAGTCGAAGATTGCGATGGCGAATCCATTAAAAGTCTTATGGAGGAGGCGAGTGAGGTCAGCAGGAAGATCGACGAGCTGGAATTTAAATGTATTCTCTCGGATGAAGCCGATAAGAATAGCGCGATCGTAAGTATAAACGCGGGGGCGGGCGGAACGGAATCTTGTGATTGGGCGGGAATGCTTCAGAGAATGTATTTGCGGTGGAGTGAGGAGCATGATCATAAGGTTGAAGTTGTAGATCAGCTTAACGCCGAAGCCGGTATAAAAAGCGTTACATTTATTGTTAAAGGTGATTACGCGTACGGGTATCTTAAAGCGGAAATAGGGGTTCACCGTTTGGTAAGGATCTCTCCGTTTGATTCAAATAAGAGGCGCCACACATCATTCGCGTCAGTTGATGTGATCCCGGATATCGACAAAAATATTAAAGTTGAAATTAACGAGAACGATATTAAAATAGACACGTATCGCGCTTCCGGCGCCGGTGGACAGCATGTAAATGTGACGGATTCAGCCGTTCGGATAACTCATATGCCTACCGGCACGGTTGTTCAGTGCCAAAAAGAAAGGTCACAGCACAAGAATAAAGATACAGCCATGAAACTTTTAAAAGCGAGGCTATACGAGCTTGAACGGCGGCGGCAGTCCGAAGATATCATGCAGTCGTACGGCGACAAGAAAAGAGTGGAATGGGGCAGTCAAATAAGGTCATATGTGCTTCATCCATACAAGATGGTGAAGGATCATCGGACAGGGGAAGAAACGTCTAACGCGGAAAAAGTTTTGGACGGAGATTTAGATCGTTTTATTGAGAGGTATCTTAAAAACGCGGCGAACCAACAAACCGGATAAATAGGAGTTAAAAATATGTTTGGTTTATTTAAAAAAATTTTTGGAACGCAAAATGAAAGAGCGCTTAAAAAACTTGAAAACAAGGTTTTGGAAATAAACGCATTGGAAGAGAAGTTTGGCGGGTTTTCTGACGCGGAGATAACGGCGGAATACGAGCGGATAAAAAAAGAAGTGCTTGTCCAATACGCGAAGACTGCCGAAGAAAGAGAACGGGTGCGGGAGCGAATCGCGACAGCATCTTCCGAAGTGGAACGCAACAAATTTAAAAAAGAGATGAGAAATATTAAAAACAGCGTATTGGACGGGAAAATATCGGAAGTTTTCGCGCTCACGAGAGAAGTGTCTAAAAGAACGACCGGTCTCAGGCATTTTGACGTACAGCTTCAGGGAGGCATGATCCTGCACGAAGGTAAGATCGCGGAAATGGCTACGGGTGAAGGAAAAACGCTGGTCGCGACGCTCGCGGTATGTTTGAACGCTCTTTTGGGCGAGAGTATACATGTGATCACGGTTAATGATTATCTCGCGAAAAGAGACTCGGAATGGATGGGTGTCATATACAAATTTTTGGGACTTTCAACGGGAATAATACAAAATGATATGCGTCAGGAAGAGAGAAAAAAGGCTTACGCGGCGGATGTGGTTTATGGTACGAATAACGAGTTCGGGTTTGATTATCTGAGGGATAACATGGTTTCGGACGAAGCGGAGATGGTGCAAAAGCCTCTTAGTTTCGCGATCATTGACGAAGTTGACAGTATTTTGATCGATGAGGCAAGGACGCCTTTAATTATATCGGGACCGGTAAACGAAACTAACGAAGCATATAACCAGATGAGGCCGATCGTTCAGGAAATTGTTAGAAATCAGAAACGCCTTGTAGGGGAATATCTCGAGCAATTCAGGAAGAAGTCGGCTGAAAATGAAAAAGACGCCGCCGGAGAAATTTTGTATCTCATACACAAAGCCGATCCCAAGAACAGAGATTTTTTAAATATTATTATGAAAGACCTCAACGCGAAAAAACTTTTTGATAAAACGCAATCTCTTTTAGACGGTAAAGTGATGGAAAAAGAACGGCATGAACTTCTTGAAGGACTTTTTTATGTCTTCGATGAAAAATCGCGAGAAGCGACATTCAGCGCGAAGGGCCAAAAAATGATGCATGAAAAGTTCGGGATAGAGTTTCTTTTGGAAGATATTGAAGCTAAGCTCGCGGAGCTCGCGGATGAAGATCTGCCGGAGGAAGAAAAAACCGCGCGCGAAACAAAACTTGTTGCTTCTTACTCTGATCATCAACGCAAAGTTGAAAGCATTAAACAACTTCTTAAGGCGTACATACTGTTCCAGAAAGATGTGGATTATGTAATAAAAGATAACAAGATCATGATCGTGGACGGATTTACGGGCAGAATGATGCCGGGTCGGCGATTTTCAGACGGTATTCATGAAGCTATCGAAGCGAAAGAACGCCTTGAAGTGCAGAGGGAGAGTCAGACGTTAGCGACGATAACGCTTCAGAATTATTTTCGCATGTATGACAAGTTAAGCGGGATGACGGGGACCGCGAAAACAGAGGAAGCGGAATTTGAAAATATTTATCTTTTGCCGGTTATCCAAATGCCGACAAATAGACCCTTGGCGCGCAAAAGTATGCCGGATCGTATTTATAGAACCGAACGGGAAAAATTTAATGCCGTAATTGAAGAGATAATTTCGTGCAATGAAAAGGGATGCCCCGTTTTAGTTGGAACGATATCTATTGAGAAATCTGAAAAGTTATCTCGAAAGTTAGAAGCTAAGGGGGTTAAACATAATGTTTTGAACGCGAAATATCATGAAAGAGAAGCGCAGATCATCGCTCAAGCCGGGCGGTTTCGCGCGGTTACCATAGCGACTAACATGGCCGGACGCGGGACGGATATTATGCTCGGGGGAAGCGCGGAACAGCTTGCTGATGAAATCGTCAGCAAACTGGATATTGACGATCCTCTCGAAAGAGAAAAAACGCGGGAGAAGTTTCTTGCCGAAGCAAAAATGGAAATACTTGCCGAACGTGAAAAAGTGATTACCGCCGGCGGACTTCATGTTATCGGAACCGAACGGCATGAAGCCAGAAGAATAGATAATCAGCTGAGAGGCCGGTCCGGCAGACAAGGCGACCCAGGATCCAGCCGGTTTTATCTTTCGCTTGAGGATGACCTTATGCGTATCTTCGGCTCTGACAGAATAAAGGGGATAATGGATAAGCTTGGGATGGAAGACGGTGAAGTGATAGAAAATCCGCTGGTTTCGAGCGCTATACGAACGGCTCAGCGCAGAGTGGAAGGTCAGAATTTTGAAGTTCGAAAACATCTTCTGAAATATGACAGTGTAATGAGCCAGCAGAGGGAAGTTATATACCGTCGAAGGCGAATGGTGCTGACGAATGAAGATCTGAAGAATGAATTTTTCGAATGTTTATGCGTGGGACTTGAATCAATATTAGAGACAAGAGAAGGGGATTTCCCTGATCTTGAACAGATATCGAAACAGATCATGTATAAATACGCTTTGAACGTAAAACAGTATTTGTCTCCGGGGATGGACGAGAAAGAGATCTTGGAGATCGTATTGGACCGGGCAAAAAAAAGTTACCGTTCGAGGGAGAAATTTGTCGGGAAAGAACGAGTGAGTGAAATTGAAAAATTAGTTATGATCTCCGTTATCGATTTCAACTGGAAAGAATATCTTCGGGAGGTTGATGATCTTAGGGAAGGTATTTCCTGGAGGGCTTACGCTCAGAAAGATCCGCTTATAGAATTTCAGCACGAAGCGTTTAAAATGTTTTCTGAACTTATTATCAAAGTCGATGAGGAAATTTCCGAACGCATTATGAAAATATCCGCTATGGAAGAGCAATATAAGAAAAATGTTTTCGTGCCGGGAACCGAAGTTTTTGAGCACAAAGAATATTCGGCTATCGGGGATGCTTCAAGCGGACAGGATGAGGTGTATAACAAGAACGATCATATCGGCGCGCCGAGTTTTCAGGGCGCGTCCGGTGCCGCCCAAAGAGGCAAGACGGAGTATAAAAGAAATGTTCCCAAAGTGGGACGAAATGATATTTGTCCCTGCGGCAGTGGAAAAAAATATAAAAAATGCTGTGGAAAATGAAATAATGATTATTCGTAGAGGCACGGCATGCCGTGCCCCTACGAATAGTGAATGGTGAATCGTCCGCCAACAACCTCGTAGGATGGTGGTAAAGAGCACCACCAACCTACGAGGATATTGGCGGAGTTTGTTGGACCATCGTAGGGGCACGGCATGCCGTGCCCCTACAATAGAAGGCGGCTTTTGAATATGCGGGATACGCGGATAAAAATATTGCTGGCGGCCTTATCGGGGGTTCTTTCTTTT
>CAYPYT010000122.1:0-4511 GCA_964415105.1 uncultured Planctomycetia bacterium
AAAGGGCCGATAGATATGTTTACCATTCCCGGGCTTGATGGTTTGAAAGATAAAGCGACCAGAGAGAAAAACTTTTTAAGGAAGGACATTATCCTTGATTTTAAACAGGTTACGCATGTGGACGGCGCGACCTGCGCGATGCTTGTAAAAACATTGTCACAGCTTAAGCATGAGAAACATCATCTGGTGCTTATGAACGTGTCTTCGAAACTAAGGAATATGCTGGATATTTCGATGATAGGTAAAATGTTTACGATATATGAAACGGAAGAAGAAGCTTTAGCGCAATTAAAAAAGGAGGAGAAGATATGAAAGGTATTAAATTCGCCGCGATATGCGCGGTGATGGCTGTTATGGTGTGGTCGTTCGCGGGATGCGGTGTTCCTAAAAGTGAATTTCAAAAGTTGGAGCAGAAATATGATAGCGTGCAAAAAGAAATAAAAAGTTTTAACCTCCAGGCTAAAAAGATCCAGCTCGAAAACGAAGCCCTGACAAAAACCAATGGTGATCTGGAAAAAAAGATCCAGAAACTTTCGGATGAGAACAAAGCGATGGAAAAAAACAATCAGGCTTTGATCCGGGAAAAAAAAGATCTGCAGAAGAAATTGGATGAACCGAAAACAACCGAATAAAAAAAGGGAAAAGTAAACCCTGAAAGCCTATTTGCCAGCTGTCGTATCTTTCTATTCGACATCTCAGGTTAATTTGAGACGTTGAATGTTGGTTTGATGGGGGTGGATAGGCTTTTCGTTTTTTTTGCTCTGATATCAATTAAACTAATTAATAGCACATTTTAAACTACGAAATGTATGTGTATATTTGTGAGTTCAAGCTCGTAGTATTTTGTTAAAGGTGTCCGTTCTCGAGACCACCAACCTCGTAGGTTAGTGGTGTGGGGAGCCGCCACTAACCTACGAGGATGGTGGTGTCGATTGTAGTAGAGAGAAAACGGGGAGGAACATGAAAAAGACCTTTATTCTTATGGTGATGTTAGGCGCGGTTATTTTTCACGTAGTATTCGTACACGGTCAGGGGGATCAAGAAAACGACGAAAATATTAAAAACATGCTTCCTGGAATGAAAGCTGTTCCGATCGGCTCGGCGAAACTGATAATACCTGAAGGCGCGGAAGTGCGCAGAGTGACACCGGGATTGATCGTGCCGCAGACGGCGGGAGAATATCTCGCGGAAGAAATGCCGGGAATAATGGAAAAGATTGATCAAAAAATCGATCAAGCACAGCAGGAGGTGACCGATTTAACCAAACAAATTTCGCCCTCAAGCGCGGAAGGCCAAAAGGGGGGAAAAGACGAAGAGACAGACGAAAAAGAAGAACAACAAAAAGAGACTACTCCGGGTATCTTGATCGCGGGGTAACTGAGAACAAAACAGCTCGCGAAAACCGTATCTTTAAAAAAAACAAGCTTTCCGCAAAAAGTTTTTGTATCATAACTTGACTTTCATAATAAAGACAGTACATTTAGTATATTGGAGTAAAGAATCAACCCCCCTGTAGATGAGGGCGTATAGAAGAAGGAAGAATATAGGTTGTCTTCTTCCGTTGCAGGGACAGACCGCCACCCTCCGTGCCTGTCCGAATGGTACTGTCAAAAATAAAATGAAAGAATATGAAAATCTTAGACCACAGAGACACAGAGGCACAGAGAAATACAATTGATAAATTAGATTTAGAGAATAGAACATCTAAAATAAATAGGGACAAGGCAGATTCAAGTTTCTAATGACTCTGTGTCTCTGTGACTCTGTGGTATAAATTTTTAGGGGAGGGAAATATGAGCATAGTGGATACAGTAAAGAGACTGCCGAATCCAGTATTGGTTTTGTTTATCGCGTCTAAATTTTTTATCGGGTTAGGTGTTGGGGTGCTTCTTGCCGGTCATTTATACGGCGGCGCGCTTTGGATAATTCTTATAGGTATTTTAATGTCAGTTCCCGGAGCATACATAATTTGGTTTAAAAAATAGTGTTTAGAGCGCGGAGCATGACGAGTCGAGGAACCAATCACAAGGAGGAAAGCAATGCCGTATAACAGCAAATTGGATGAAAAAGTGTTTTCTAAAGTATGGGAAAATGACACCGAGAAATTAACCGTAAGCATACATTCTTACAATAAGGGCCAAAAAAAACTGCAGATTACCAGGGAAAATAAGAATCCCCAGGGAGAACTCCGGTTTGCCAAGTTGGGAAGAATGACCAAAGAGGAAACAGAAGCGGTTCTTCCCTTGATGCAGGAAGCAATTCCCTTTATGGATTAATGGCGGAAAATGTTGAGACTGCTTTTGTTAAGATGTAATACCAAGTACATTAATTAAATGCACAAAATAAGGGCGCCTCCGGAGGCGCCCTATATGAAGTCGCATAAGAGATCCCGGGTCAAGCCCGGGATAGCAAGGTGTGTGGTCCGGAATAGCAATGTGTGTGACTCGCGATAGCAAGATGTGCGGCCGTCTAATTTGCCATCCCGGCCTTGAGCCGGGATCTCTGCTCCTTTTATGTAATTGATATAAGACACGTCTCAACAACTTCGATGAATGCAGGCGGTTTGCTTTATGGATAAGGAAAAGTATGGCGATAGTCAGAAAAATTTTTTTCTATATTTTTGCCGCGATATATATTGTTTTATGTCCTTTGATGATACTGTACGCTGTAGGCTATCTCTATAGGCCCGGGATGGCAAAGGGCGTGGTGAAAACAGGGATTATCGCTGTGGCTACGGTTCCCTCTCAGGCGGATATTTCTATGAACAACAGCCGGTACGCCAAATTGTCTCCGGCTGTCATTAACGAACTCCTCCCCGGAGAATACTCAATGCGGCTGGAGCTTGAAGGATATCAATCTTGGGAAGAAACCGTTCCGGTAGAAGCCGAAAAGGCCACGGTTCTGGATAAAATACTCCTCATTCCTCTCCGGTGGAAAAGTGAAGAAGTCCTTCAGGGAAAGATCAAAGACATTATCCCCCTACCCAACACCGATTTTTTTCTCGCGCGGCAAGGGCCGAAGCTCAGCGATTTTTTTCTCTTTGGGTGTAAAGAAGAAAAGTATTGGCCTTTAGTGAAAGAAGACTCCCTTTTTAAAGATCTCAAAGTGGAAGAATACTTTTTTGTTGACGGAAGCGATTCCGGGATTTTTCGAGGGAGTATCGCGGAAGAAGAAAAAGTGGTCCGGATTATTTTTTCCGGGGAGGATAACCAAACGCGGGATATAACCGGCCTTTTTCCCAAGGGAGCGCGGGATGTAAAATGGCAGGCGCGCGCGGAAAATAAACTTTTTGTTTTACAAGCGGAGAATTTAACCCGAGTTGATCTGGATACCGGAGCGGTGTATCCCGCGTACATTCAAAACATTAAGGGATACGGTCTATCCTGCGGACAGTTGTACCTCTTAAACAGCGAAAACCTTTTTCTCGAGACGGATTATAACGATACCGGGGAAAAATTTCTGCTGGAAGATAAAAAATTAGGAGAGGCGCTGTTCGGACAGACGAAAAATTTTGATATAACAGCCGTATCAGAAGACACCTTTCTTTTTCTGGGCTCGGGCGGAGAACTTCTCTCTAACCGTCTTCCGTATCGATTTGCCGACGAAGGTGTGATCGGAATTAAACGCGCTGAGTCTTCTCAGCGCGTTTTGCTCTGGCAGAAAAATAGAATAGGGATACTTGATTTCGAAACGGAAAAAACACAAAATACGGCTTTTGAGAAAGGGCCCTCTTTAAGGTGGGTGCACACCGAAGGCAAGGATATTACACAGGCGTTTTGGGTGTATGAAGAATCCCACATATTGTTCACGGATCAGAATAAAGTGTTTTTGGCGGAGCTCGAAGAATATGACGGGTTTAACGCGAAACAGATCTTTACGATCAAAAGAGGAACGTCCTTGTATTTTTCCGAGGATACGGGAAAGGTATATTATATCAGTCCTTCGGATAGGGAAGGTGTTTCCTCAGGCGTAATTGTTTCGAATGAGGGAAGCGGAACGGCGGCATTTCCCCTGATAAAAGAAGAAGATAAGGAAGAACAAAGAGATGAATAATGAAATTTAAATTTTCCGCGAACAATTTAACCGGAAAAGAAAAACGTCTTCAGCGTTTTTTTGAGATCTTACCGGGATTCACGAGCTGGACGATCATTGTCGGGATGCTGATCTTGGCGTTCCGCTTACCGATCGCCGCGGCTGTTTTGATCATAGCTTTTGATCTTTACTGGCTTCTCCGACTGCTCTACTTGACGCTTTTTTTGATCTTTTCGTATTTCAGGCTTTCCGCGGAAAAAGGAACTGATTGGATGGAAAGGGTTCGGGGTATAGATTCTCTCGATGAGTACGCGCGAATGATCGCGGGTAGAAAAGGAGAAAAAGGAAGCAAGAAGAAAAGTTCTTTATATTTCCTTAAGAAGGAAATCGAAGAGCTGAAGACTTCCGGAGCCAGACGGGCTCTGTCAAAAGATCTGTATCATTTGGTGCTGATCCCGATCGCGAAAGAAACCAGGGAC
>CAYPYT010000123.1:0-4452 GCA_964415105.1 uncultured Planctomycetia bacterium
CCCCCTCGCCCCCCCCCAAAAGCACCAACCTCGTAGGTTGGTAGGAGCCTAGTTATGTCAACTACAACACCAACCTCGTAGGTTGGTAGTAACCTACGAGGTTGGTGTTTTGGGTTATATTTTTTTTGCCGTTTGAGACCTATTGGAATCAAATATATCCCCTCACAAATATGTCTTCTCCCATTCGCTTAACCTTTACCTCGGATAATACTGCCGCCTGGCGTATATTTCGCGCGCCGGCGCCTCCAATCGAAGTATATTCTCCGCCTATTATCTTTGGGGCGATAAAAAACATTACCTCATCGACTAAAGCCTCATCCATCAAACTGCCCGCGAGACGTCCTCCCCCCTCGACTAAAATATTAACTATGCCAAGGCTTGCCAACCGTTTCAAAAAAGTCTTAAGAGGACATTTCCCGTTTTTGCTCCTCTGGAGAACAATCATTACCCCTTTCACGCGTCTAAGGTCCTCGATTTTTTTCTTTGACGCAAGTTCAGTGGTTCCGATTATTACAGGCGACTTACCCGCGGTTTTAATGATATTTGACTTGGCCGATATTTTTAAACGGCTGTCCACAACTATCCGCGCCGTGCGGTATCCTTTCCTTTTCGAGTCAAGAAGAAACGGATCATCCGCGGACACAGTATTGCTTCCGACAAGGATCGCGTCAAATTCTTTACGAATTTTCCGGACAAATTTCCGGGAAATCTCTGATGAAATCCATTTTGAAGACCCGTCACGTGCGGCGATCTTTCCATCAAGAGACTCCGCGAGTTTTATTGTGACATAAGGAAGGCCGGTCGTAATAAACTTAATGTATTTCCGGTTCAAACTTCTCGCCGCGTTTCCGCACAATCCGAGATTTACTTTGATACCGGCACGGCGCAGTCTTCTTATCCCTCGCCCCGAGCAAACGGGATTCGGATCTTTCATCGCGACATAAACTTTACTGACACCGCTTTTGATTATTGCTTCCGTGCAGGGAGGTGTTTTTCCGTGGTGAGGACAAGGTTCAAGCGTAACATACATCGTACTTTCCCGAAGAGACCCTGACGCGCTTGAAATCGCTTTAACTTCCGCGTGCGCTTCGCCCGCTTTGGGATGAAAACCCTCTCCTATAACTTTTCCGCCTTTAACGATAATCGCGCCTACCATAGGATTGGGATACGTTTTATTCTTTGCTTTTAGCGCCAGTTTGAGAGCTGATCTCATATATTCAGCGTCAGTTTTCCCGCCCATATTTTTCCGATTCTCTCCGTAAATTGATAACAGCCTGATATTCTATTTTTTCTTTACCAAGAAGCATTTTCTTCCCGTATCCGCCGTGACAATCTGACCCGCCGGTCATAATAAGACCATATTTCTCCGCGGCCGCTGAATATCTCGCGCGCGCGTCCGGTCGATGCCGAAGATGAAAAGCTTCAATTCCTCTCAGTCCCGCTTCAACATAGTCGGGAATATATTCGTCTTTGCCCATTGTGCCCGGATGCGCCAAAACCGCCACGCCTCCGGCATTTTTTATCAATTCAATCGCTTTTCTATAATCCAGACTTTTGTGTTTAACGCAAAAAGGCGCGCTATCCCCTATATATTTGTCAAAAACCGTTTTTATGTCCATGGATATATTATCTTCGACAACAACCCTGGCAAGGTTAAGCCTTCCGATCGTACCTCGCGAATTTTCATTGAAAACTTTTTCTTCCGTAACGGTAAGACCTTCTTGGCGTAAAAGAAATATCATTTTTTTCATCACTATGATCCTGTCTTTTTTAAGTTCATCAAGTGTTCTTAAAAGAGACGGGTTTTTCTCATCAATAAAATATCCGAGAATATGAATCTCCGTTTCGTCTTTTTTCGCGGAAAGCTCAATCCCTCGGATAATTTCCAAATCCATGCCTTTTGCCGCTTCTATACACGGCGCAATGGCCCCGACACAATCATGATCGGTTATCGCGATAGCTTTAAGTCCCATTTCGAGGGATTTCCGCGCAACTTCTTCGGGAGAAAACATCCCGTCCGAATAAGAAGTATGGACGTGCAGATCAACCATATCTTTATTGTTCTTCGTCATCCTTCTTTATCTCTCCGAGCGCGGGATCCAAATCGGAGAGAATTTCCTCTCTTTTTGTTTTATTGATCTTGTCAAGTATACCGTTCACGAATTTCCCCGAATTCATATCTCCATATTTCTTAGCCATTTCAATCGCCTCATTTATGGCAACCTTCGGCGGCGTTTCTTTGGTGAATAAAAGTTCAAAAACCGCGATACGCAATATATTTCTGTCTATAGAAGCCATTCTGCTTAATTCCCAGTTTTCAGCATACTTTATAATGGCTTTATCGATAACTTCTTTATTAGCGTCAACTCCCTCCGCGAGAAAATTGGAAAACTCCTCCGACCGGAGAGCTTCGTTGTTTTCCCAAAACTTTTTTTTACAGACCGAAACGGATTCTTTGGTAATATCGTTCGCGTAGAGAATTTTAAGCGCGAGTTCACGAGCTAAAGTGCGTGTTCTCATATTGCATCCTTTTTTTATAAAACGGAATATAAACTACACATCTCTATTGCCGTCCTGGCCGCGTCTCTTCCCTTATTCCCGCTTTTTGTTCCGGCTCTGTCAAGCGCCTGTTCGAGATTATCCGTAGTAATAATCCCGAACACGCAAGGCACTTTGCTTTCCATCGCGATTTTAGAGACACCTTTGGCGGCTTCAGCGGCAATAAAATCAAAATGCGGCGTTTCCCCTCTTATCACCGCGCCTAAACAAATAACCGCGTCATATTTTTCCGTTACCGCCATTTTTCCCGCGACCGGCGGCACTTCGAACGCCCCCGGAACCCAAACAACAGTAATATCTTCTTCTTTAACGCCATGCTTCGAAAGAGTATCGATCGCGCCTCTTAATAACTGCTCGGATAAAAACTCATTAAACCTTGATACAACTATCGCGAACTTTTTACCATTTGCCATCATCGAACCTTTTATAACTTTTGCCGCTCCCATGTTTTCCTCCTATTGTTTAACCGTTCGTCGTTAGATTTACGGGCGGACACGCGGGTGCGCCCCTACGGTATTAAACCACCCGTCTTACAATTCATTTCGCGTCGCCATCTTCGTAGGGGCGGACCCATGTGTCCGCCCGTTTCTTATTTATCACACTTCCTTCAATTGGTGCCCTAATCGGTATTTTTTTGTGCTCAAATACGCTTTATTTTGTTCACACGGAGTTATTTCCAGTGGAACCTGTTCTATGATCTCTAATCCAAATCCCGTAAGTCCTACAATTTTTCTCGGGTTATTCGTTAAAAGCCTTATTTTCTTTAAGCCAAGAGATACCAATATTTGCGCTCCTATCCCATAATCTCTAAGATCAGCCTTGAAACCCAATTTTTCATTTGCTTCTACGGTGTCACACCCTTCGTCTTGAAGTTCATACGCTTTCAACTTGTTAAAAATACCGATCCCCCTGCCTTCCTGCGAAAGATACAAAATTACACCTTTGCCTTCTTTTGAGATCATTCGCATCGCTTTATGTAATTGATCCCCGCAATCACATCGAAGTGAATGAAACACGTCCCCGGTAAGACACTGTGAATGAACTCTAACCAACGCCTCTCCCTCGGACACATTTCCTTTCACCAACGCTAAATGCTGAAAATCATCCACCATAGATCTATAGGCGTATAAACGAAACTCTCCGAATGAAGTGGGCAAGTTCGTTTCAGCGACTTTTTCGATCAAATTCTCTTTTTCACTGCGGTATTTAATAAGATCTTCGATCGTGCAAATTTTCAGGTTATGTTTGGACGCGAATTTGATCAGATCCGGAACGCGCGACATAGTTCCGTCTTCATTCATTATCTCGCATATCACGCCAACCGGCTCTTCGCCTGCCAGTCTCATAAGATCCACGCTTGCTTCTGTGTGTCCAGCGCGAACCAGAACCCCGCCTTCTTTGCTCCTCAAGGGAAACAAATGACCCGGTTTGACAAAATCATCGGCGGTGGATCCGGGATCCGAGAGCAATTTTATTGTATGCGCCCTGTCATGCGCGGATATTCCGGTCGTTATATCTTTAGCCGCGTCAACAGACACCGCCCACGCCGTTTTGTAAGGATCCTGCGCCGCGTTTATCATTAAGGAAAGCCCTAATCTATCGGCGGCATCATCCGCCATAGGCACACAAATAAGCCCTCTGCCAAATTTCGCCATAAAATTAATTTTCTCAGGCGTAACATGTCCGGCCGAAAAAATAAGGTCTCCCTCATTCTCTCTGGAAGGATCATCAACAACGATCACCATCCGCCCCTTTTGAATATCCCCGATTATATTTTCGATCGAATCAAACTTCACATTATCTCCTTTATTCCTAACGGACAGGGACAGGCGAGCCCGTCCCTACACTGAAAAGTTACAAAATTATTATGCACCACCAACCTCGTAGGTTGGT